>JACRMS010000014.1 GCA_016214845.1 Nitrospirota bacterium
TACTTTATTACAGATTCTGTCAGTTACTCTTTTCGAAAAAATGCCTTTACAACAAATAGTTCAGTATTCCAATTATGGTTTCAATATAACCGAAAATCAAAACCAGTTGAATCTATTCGATTCTTAACCGGACAGTAGTGGCTTCATCTATCATTTGATGGGCCATGCAGCTCAGGCCATCGGCTCTGATTTTTTTCAATGTCTTAATTATGCGGTCAATAGATGGTCCCCATTCCCCTGTGTTCTTGTCCCTTGTGAAACTTGTAAGCAACAGGGCTTTTATCCGGGGCATCTGTATTTTGCTTTCAAGGACCACATCTTCATTAAAAGATATGACAACCGTTTGCCGGGGCTGAAGTCCTGATCTTTCTATCGCATCCTTCAGAGGCGGCATGATCTCCACGCCGCACTTGATCTCAATAAAAATCTTTTTGCCTTCAGGGACAGTTGAGAATATTTCTTCAAGAGCGGGAATCCGTTCCCCGGCCCATTTTGTACTTTTCCACGAACCGGCATCAAGAGCATGGAGCCGGCTGAAAGCGGACTTTGAAACAGTGATATTAACTCCGGCAGTGCGCTTCGTTGTCGCGTCATGAATACAGACGATCCTGCCGTCTTTAGTCAGGCGGAAATCCCCTTCGGTCCCGTCCGCGCCCTGAAGCCAGGCATGTTTGAAAGCGGCCAATGTGTTTTCCGGGGCATCATGAGAAGCCCCCCGGTGCGCAATTATTTCAGGATAAATGAGGGACATGATTGTTCAAAATATAAAAGATTTATTAAGGATTGTAAACAGGGAATAAAACAGTTAGTGATAAGTGACGAGTAACTGGTGACGGGAAGGGTGAAAAACTTCAGAATTATTTATAACTGTTTGTCCAGATGCTGTTTATTAAGCCGTCATGCTGCTGCCATACTGCGATGGCATTTCCGTTTGAGTCAACGGCCATCCTGGGGTTTAATGCGTTACCGGCATTATCAGTTTCAATCAGTCCGGCAGTTCCCCATCCTGAACCTGCAGTGTAGCGGTTTGTCCAGATATTATTAGTTGAGCCATCCGACTGATACCAGACAGCAATAGCATTTCCGTTTGAGTCAACGGCTACCTGCGGACGAGAAGCATCTCCGGTATTATCAGTTTCAATCAGTCCGGCAGTTCCCCATCCTGAACCTGCAGTGTAGCGGTTTGTCCAGATATTATTAGTTGAGCCATCCCACTGGTACCAGACAGCAATAGCGTTTCCGTTTGAGTCAACGGCTACCTGCGGGCGAGAAGCATTTCCGGTATCATCAGTTTCAATCAGTCCGGCAGTTCCCCATCCTGAACCTGCAGTGTAGCGGTTTGCCCAGATACTGTTCATTAAGCCATCCCACTGTTCCCAGACAGCGGCAGCGTTTCCGTTTGAGTCAACGGCTATCGTGGGATTTAAAGCGTCACCGGCATCATCAGTTTCAATCAGTCCGGCAGTTCCCCAACCTGACCCTGCGGTGTAGCGGTTTGCCCAAATGTTGTTTATTAAGCCATCCGACTGATACCAATCAGCAATAGCATTCCCGTTTGGACCAACGGCTATCTGTGGGCGAAAAGCATCTCCTGTATCATCAGTTTCAATAAGCTCAGCAGTCCCCCAACCTGAGCTCGTTGTAAATTGATTTGCCCAGATATTATTAGTTGAGCCATCCCACTGTTCCCACACTGCAATGGCATTTCCGTTGGAGTCAGCGGCTACCTGCGGGCGAGAAGCATCTCCGGTATCATCAGTTTCAATCAGTTCAGGAGTCCCCCACCCTGAGCCAGAGGTGTAACGGTTAGCCAAGATGCTGTAAGTTGAGCCATCCCACTGTTCCCACACTGCAATGGCATTTCCACTTGAATCAAAGGTTATCGTGGGATTTAAAGCGTCACCGGTATCATCAGTTTCAATCAGTTCAGGAGTTCCCCACCCTGAGCCAGAGGTGTAACGGTTAGCCAAGATGCTATAAGTTGAGCCGCCCCACTGTTCCCAGACTGCGATAGCATTTCCACTTGAGTCAAAAGCTATCTGTGGGCTCAAGGCATCTCCGGTACTATCTGTTTCAATTAGCTCCGCGGTTCCCCATGATTTAGGAGTGATTACAACCGGGTCCTGAACAGGACTTGTACCGGGATCCTGAACAGGGTTTGTCCCTGGATCCGGCGAAGGGCTTGTCTCAGATTGCAGGGCAGGGTTACTTCCTCCATTATTAGAGCCGCATGAAATCGAAATGATGGCCGCGATCACAAATAGCAAAAGCAATATTGGTTTTGCAATCTTAAACAATTTTGTCTTCCTTAAAAAATATGCCTGCCTATACAAATGATATCGACATCTTGCCGGGGAATCTTAAGGGGAATCCAGTAAGAAAAGGGAGCAGAGGGTTGAAAGCTACAGGATAGAGGGTTTAAGCGGACGGCGAATCAAATCATGTTCTCTCACCCCCGGCTGGATAGGTAACAGCACCTGCTCCTCATTTTTTGCCGAGTCAATCCTGTCTTCTTCCAAATCAAAAAGCTGCTGCACTTCAAAAGTCTTATGCTCCAGGCCGCTTGAAAGGAATTCAATATAGTCTCCGGCCCTCAGACTGCTCCTGAGGGCGACTACTGCCTTGCCGTTTCTGATTGACTTGACGACCCCTACAAGCTCATGGCTCATCTTGTAAACTTCATCATCGTGAGTGTAACTGTTGTCCGGCTGCCTGCCCAAAAACATACCCGTAGTGTAGCCCCTGCTTGAAAATATTGAAAGCTCCTTAAGCCACGTCTCCCTGACTTTGTACGGCCTGACTTTCAGGCTGTCAACCGCCTCTCTGTATGTCTTAACAACACCGGCAGCGTAATTGATGCCTTTCATTCTTCCTTCGATTTTGAAGCTGTTCACCCCTGCGTCTGAAAGTTTATCGAGGTGTTCGATCATGCACAGGTCCCGTGAGCTCATGACATATGTTCCGCGGTCATTCTCATACACCGGGAAATATTGTCCCTGCCTTGTCTCTTCCATCAATGTATAATTCCATCTGCACGAGTTAGTGCATTCTCCGAGGTTTGCCGGTCTGTTGGCAAGGAAACTGCTGATGTAGCATCTGCCGGAGTATGAAATGCAGATTGCGCCGTGGACAAAGCATTCCAGCTCAATCGACACTTTTTCACGGATATCTTTGATCTCATCAATGGTGAGCTCTCTTGAAAGCACGAGCCTTTTAGCGCCCAGTTTTTCCCAAACCTTTGCCGAACGGTAATTTGTAATATTCGCCTGCGTGCTGATGTGGACCGGGACATCGGGAATGATTTCATTTGCCATGTCAAACGCGCCGATGTCTGAAATTATGAGTGCGTCAGGTTTCATTTCCGCAAGCGACCTCAGGTGTTCTTTCATACAAGGGATGTCCCTGTTGTGGGGAAAAATATTTATGGTAATGTAAAACCTTTTGCCTTTTGAACGAACAAGGTGAGCGGCCTTTTCAAGCTCCCCTAAATTAAAATTGTCCGCCTTGGCCCTGAGACTGAATTCTGACAACCCCATATACACGGCGTCAGCGCCGTAATGAAGCGCGGTGATCAGTTTTTCATAATTCCCGGCAGGGGCGAGAAGTTCGGGTAATTTCATGGGTTATATTTTAACTTAATTAAACACAGAGAACACAGAGGGAGTACTTCATTCCGGCTTAGTTGACTGGTTGATGCGTTTGATAATTTCATCACTTGATACCGCTGACTTTAACGCCTCTACGACAAGGGGGTCAAACTGTGTGCCTGAATATGTCTCGATCTCTTTTACGGCAGCTTCGCAATCGAGCTGTTTCTTGAATGAATAGCTGCTTGTCAGCACGTCAAAGGTGTCCGCCACTGCCAATATCCTTGCGGCAAGAGGGATGTCATCTTTTCCCTTTGACAAAGGGTAACCTGTCCCGTCATATTTTTCATGATGGCACAGGACGATATCGGCGGAACCGCTCCAGAGGGAAATGGGTTTAAGCAGGTCATGGCCAAGTTTCGGATGCAGCATTATTTTGTCTTTGTCCCACTGTTCGCTCGCGCCTATCTTCAGCATCCCGATGTCGTGAAGAAGTGCCGCATGATACAGCCTTTTCAGTTCGGCCTCTGAGAACTCCATCTGTTTGCCGATGAGGTTTGCGTAGTTTGCAACCTTTCTGACGTGTCCTTTCCTGTTCTGCATATAATCCTGCGCGCTGACAAGGACCTCGGTTATTTGGATAAAGTCCATATGCTGCCGTTCTTTTATTCCATGCTGCACAATTGAGATGCTTGCCTGGTCGGCAAGGCTGTGAAGCAGGGCCTCGTCCTGGGCCGTAAACTCACCCCGCCGGTTGTTTCTCAATTCAAGAACGCCTATTGTTTCGTTTGAAGAAATAAGCGGGACGCACAGAACAGACACAGTCTTAATGCCGGTTTCATGGTCGAACTCAGGGTTGTACCGGTTGTCTTTTGATGCATCGTTGATCATCGCCGGCTTTCCCGTTTCCGCGACCCACCCGGCAATACCGTCATCGGATTTCAGGCTCTTAAAATTGATCTTCTCAAAGTCCTTGCCCGCGGTCACTTTAAACCTGAGATGTCCCTGCTCGTCATAGAGGAGCAGAGTTCCTGATCCTGCGGCTGTGAGTTCCATCGCGGACTCCACGATCTTCTGCAGCAGGACGTCAGGATAAATGGTTTCCCGGAACTGCTTTGTTATGGCAAAGAGGCTGTTTATCTTTTTGTTCAGCTCCTGGGCGGAGGCGATCGATGAGTCGGTCGCCTTTGTCGAAAGGAGCAATCCGAGGACTGACACGACAACGGCAAGCACAAGCAGTATGCCGATATTAACAGGCACTTTTGAAATATCGCCGTGGGTGATATAAGGGTAGACGTACTTTATGGAAAAATATACGAGCAGGGCCAGTGGAATTACGGACGCGACAAAATACGAGATTTTGACGGAGCGGCGGATGTCATCAAAAAAAGTTTTGCCCTCAAGATTGTGCATCAATAATTTCCTTCATGCTTAACGAATACAATAATCCTACTCATAATATCGACTCTGGGAGTGGAAACTTTAGGTTCTTCCGGGAATATGCCGAAGTAATAAAAGCGGAAAGCGCAGGGTCTTTTGCAGTTATGAAGGATTTTTAATATAATTGTGCATTGCGGAGTTAAAGATATCACTGCTTATGTCGGTAAGTTAATTAATGGATAGATACATTTGCGTTCACGGACATTTCTACCAGCCCCCGAGGGAAAACCCCTGGCTTGAGGAGATAGAATTTCAGGACAGCGCCTATCCGTATCATGACTGGAACGAGCGGATAACCGCGGAGTGTTACGCCCCGAACGCTGCGTCCCGCATCCTCGACAAAGAAGAGAAGATTGTCGATATCGTAAATATTTACTCGAAGATAAGTTTTGATTTCGGCCCTACCCTCCTTTCGTGGCTTGAGCGGCATAAGCCGGATGTGTATGAGGCGATCCTCGAAGCCGACAGGCTCAGCATGAAGAGGTTTTCAGGGCACGGCTCTGCCATCGCGCACGGATACAATCACATAATATTGCCCCTCGCCAACAGGAGGGACAAGTACACCCAGATAACCTGGGGGATAAAAGATTTTGAAAGAAGGTTCAAGAGATTCCCCGAAGGTATGTGGCTCCCGGAGGCTGCCGTAGATAAAGAGACCCTTGAGGTGCTGGTCAGCCTCGGCATTAAATTCACGGTACTTGCCCCGAGGCAGGCCCAGAGGGTGCGCAAATCCGGGGAGGCCGTCAACTGGAACGACGTGAGAGGGGAAAGGGTCGACCCGACAACCGCGTATACCTGCGTGCTCCCTTCCGGCAGGAACATAGACATTTTCTTCTATGACGGCCCCATCTCCCGCGACATATCATTCGGAGGCCTGTTAAACAACGGCGAGGGCTTTGCAAGAAAACTGCTCTCAGCATTTTATGATCAGAGGAAATGGCCGCAGCTTGTGCATACGGCAACCGACGGAGAGACGTTCGGACATCACCACCGCTTTGGAGACATGGCGCTCTCATACGCGCTGCATTACATCGAATCCAACAGGCTTGCGAAGATCACAAACTACGGCGAGTACCTTGAAAAACACTCGCCGGACCACGTTGTAGATATTTTTGAAAACTCATCATGGAGCTGCGTCCACGGTGTTGAAAGATGGCGCAATAACTGCGGATGCAATTCAGGGATGCACCCCGGCTGGACACAGGCATGGAGAAAGCCCCTGCGTGATGCGCTGGACTGGCTGCGCGACAGCCTTATCCCGGTTTACAGTGAAGAGGCCTCAAAATACTTCCATAATCCATGGGACGCAAGAAATGATTATATCGGCGTCATGCTCGACAGGTCGCATGAGAGCATAGAAAATTTTCTGACAATGCACGCCGTCAGGGAACTTTCAAAAAAAGAAAAGATGACCGCGCTGAAGCTCCTGGAGATACAGAGGAACATTATGCTTTCGTACACAAGCTGCGGCTGGTTCTTTGACGAGGTTTCGGGCATTGAGACCGTACAGATAATGCAATATGCCTCAAAGGCCATTCAGTACGCGGAAGAACTCAGGGGGCTGAAGCTTGAAGAGGGATTTTTAAAGTACCTCGAAAAGGCCCCGAGCAATGTATACAAAAACGCGGTAGTCCCTTACGGGATGTTCGTGAAAAACGCAAAGAGCGACCTCCTCCGCGTAGGCGCACACTACAGCATATCGTCCATATTTGAAGAGTACCCCGAAAAGATGAAGATATACTGCTATACCACAAAGAGCGAGGTCTACAACAAGAGAGAGGCCGGGAAGTTAAAGCTCGCAACAGGCAAGGCGAATATCAGCTCTGATGTGACCTGGGATGAAATGACCATCAGCTTTGCGGTGCTGCACCTCGGAGACCATAACATCAACGCAGGGGTCAAAGAGTTCAGCCGGGCTGAAGACTTCGCGGTCATGCAGGCCGAGATAACGGAGGCGTTTGAAAAGGGTGATATCCCTGAGCTGATAAGGCATATGGACAAACACTTTGACGGCAATATATTTTCTCTCTGGCATCTGTTCAGGGATGAGCAGAAGAAGGTCCTCGACCAGGTGCTTCACCAGACATATGAGGGGGTCGAGGCCTCCTACCGCCATATTTACGAAGACAATTCCACCATAATGAATTTCTACCAGAGCCTCCTGCACAGGATACCCCGTCCTTTTCTTTCAGCGGCTGAATACATAATTAATACTGACATGAAGAGGATCTTTGAAAAAGAGGACCTCAATATAGATGAACTGAAAAAATTGATGGACGAGATCAAGCGATGGTCCATCCCTCTTGACACAACCACAATAGGGTTTGTTGCAAGCTCGTGGATAACATCGGTCATGGAAAGGCTCAGCCAACAGCATGAAGACGTCAGTCTTTTTGAAAAGATAGATACTGCCCTCGAGCTCCTGAAACCGCTTTCTCTTCCGCTGAATCTCTGGAAGGCGCAGAACATCTACTTTTCAATCGGGAGAAACCATCTTGATAAAATGAAGGAATGGGCCGCAAAGGGAGACAGTCTCGGCAGGAAATGGGTTGAAGGCTTTTCAAAATTGGGTTATTATTTGCATGTGAAGATTTAAGGTTATTCACAATAAAGTTGCAATATATATTAAATTACCACAGAGACACAGAGGCACGGGGAGACAGAAAAAAGATATGAAATTGAGAAGCCTTATCTTCTTAATTTCTTTCTCTGTGTCTCAGTGACTCAGTGGTTCTCTATCAACTAAGACAGGTATGCATATGGAAAAAAGAGGCAGCGGGATTCTTCTCCACATAACATCTCTTCCGTCTTCTTACGGCATAGGAGACTTCGGGTCCGAGGCGTATTTGTTCGCCGATTTTTTAGCTGAAACGCATCAGAGCTACTGGCAGATACTGCCTTTGACCCTGACGAGCACTGCGTACGGGAACTCTCCTTACAGCAGTTTCTCGGCCTTTGCCGGGAATGTTCTTTTGATAAGCCCTGAGAGGATGCTCAAGGACGGCTTTCTGTCTGAAGCCGATATTCAATCCCCCCCTGAATTTCCAAGGGACATGGTAGATTTTGCCGCGGTCACCAAATATAAAGAAAAGCTTTTCCGCACGGCCTTCAAAAAAACCAAAGATAAGCTTGCAGACCATAATGACTTTCAGAAATTCTGCGGCGAAAATACGCACTGGCTTGATAACTACTGCCTGTTTATTTCGATTAAAAACCATTTAAAAGGAATTGACTGGGGCAGATGGCCTGAGGAGCTGAGGGACAGAAAGGAAAGCGCATTAAAAGAATGGACCGGGAAATTGCACGACAATATCCAGCAGGAGAAATTCCTGCAATATGTTTTTTTCACTCAGTGGAACGCGCTCAAAAATTACTGCGACAGCATAAACATAAAAATATTCGGCGACATTCCCATATATGTGAATTACGACAGCGCCGATGTCTGGGCCAACCCTGAGATATTCAGCCTGGACAAAGAAAAAAAGCCAGTGTATGTCGCAGGCGTGCCGCCGGATTATTTCAGCTCCACGGGACAGTTGTGGGGCCACCCGGTCTATAAATGGGACGTGATCAAAAAAACAAAGTACTCATGGTGGCTGCAGCGCGTTGAACACAACCTGAAACTTTATCATATCTTCAGGCTTGATCATTTCAGGGGTTTTGTCGGCTACTGGGAAGTGCCTGCTTCGGAGAAGACCGCGATAAACGGCAAATGGGTCAGCGCTCCGGCGGATGATTTTTTCAGTACGCTGTTCAAACACTTCCCGCAGATCTCCATCGTTGCCGAAGACCTCGGCATCATAACCCCGGACGTGCGGGAGATAATGAAGAAGTTCGGGTTCCCCGGTATGAAGGTGCTGTTATTCGCGTTTGGAGAAGAGCTGCCCGCTAATCCCTACGCACCGCACCACCATGTGAAAAACTGCGTTGTTTACACAGGCACGCACGACAACAACACGGTCAAAGGATGGTTTAAGAAGGAGCTGGATGTTGAAGGCAAAAAAAGGGTCTCTGATTATATAGGGCATGAAGCAACCGACAAAGCCATTCACTGGGACATCATCAGGCTTGCCATGATGTCTGTAGCAGACATGGTCATTATACCCATGCAGGACATCCTCGGGCTTGGCGAAAAGGACAGGATGAACCTTCCGGCAAGTCCTGAGGGCAACTGGGAGTGGCGACTGGCGCAGGAGCAGATCACCCCGCCGCTTGCTAAAAAGTTTTTGGAGATCACAAAAATTTACGGCAGGGGCTAATAGTTTAACGAAGCAGCCAGGGCAGAAATCCCCTTTTTCGTTTCTTCGCTGATCTCGTCTATGAATTTCACCGCAACCTGGATCTGCCGGGCCCTGGCAACGGTACCGATAACTTCAATTCTCACAACTACCCCTTCGATCCCTTCAATATTTTGTTTATTGTCCTGTTCTATGCTTAAAACAACCTTGTCAAGTATATGAGGCACGGCATCTTTACTGTCGAACAAACTCAGCACCCCTCCCATACCGGCATTTACAAGCCTGCCCCTGCTGTTATGTGGTTTGAACCTTATGAATATGCCGCCATCCGCACTAAACCTCGGGTCCTTTCTCCTGTCAATAGAGTCCTTCCCATTTTTGCTTAAGATCTCCTTGACCTTGGCAATCAGATGTTCCCTCAATAACGGTTTGACAAGATAAGCGTCCGCCCCTAAGTGTACAGCCTTCTTAAGACATTCACCGTCACTGTTGGCAGACATCATTATGAAAGGGGTAGTTTTTAATGTGTCATGTTTTCGCAGCCATTCCAGAAGCGCATCGCCGCTTAAAAAAGGCATATCACTGTCATAGATGACAAGGTCAAAACGTGTATCTTCGAGCCTCTGCTGCACATTTCTTCCGTTGGGCGCCATATCAATATCAATATCCGGGAAAGAATCCTCAAGGGCATATTTTATGAATTGTCTTACAGACGCTGTGGCATCAGCTACTAAAACCTTCAATTTTTTCATGGCATTTCTCCAGCTTTATAATCGGTAGAAAGGTGAAAAACCTTTACGCAAAACATATTGGTAGTTTGATGGATGTAAAAAAGTGAGACATGGCACATAAGTGCGCCGCAATATTCAGGTCGTGTTACATAGGCAGTAACAACTTCTGTATTTGCGGAAACATGCAAGTAGCTGATTTCAGAAAATAATAAGGCTTATAAAATTTCTTAACAGTTTGGCATGATTCTTGTAATATCAAAAGCTACAACGACTGATGTTGCACTCTTCAATCAGGAGGGAATACGGTCTATAAATATCATAGGAGGGAAGTGACATGAAAACTTTAAGGAAGATGTGGATGTTCATTCTAATGTTGGGGGTCATTGTGGTCCCGTCATTGGCCTTTTCTGCGCCAACCATTAGCGTAGATATGGACCCATTAACAGATGGTATTCAAACGGATATAATGGTGAACCCGGGACAGGCATTTACAGCAAGTATCTTATTAACTCTGCATGATAATACGGAGAGTCTTTCTTCATTAAGCTATTCGCTGTTTTTTGACATAGCGGAGCTAAACACACCTGCGGCGAGCAACATAAGTGTCTCGCCTATTACAGTGGCGTGGGGCGCTTTGGATCCGTTGAGTATTTCAGAGCCATACCTTCTCAATTTCTCACAATTTAATATGTTGGGTTCTTCTCAAGGCTCCGTTACTGCTACAATAGCAACTATAAACTGGACCGCCAAAAATCCTGTAACCGATGGCAATATGGATATTATGCCGGGCTTTCTGAATGGTAATGATTCCGCATTTGATAAAGATTTTAACTCTGCATCATTTAACTTTGAAGGCGGAAAGGTCAATCTTGCCCAGCAGACACCGGTTGCGCCTGAGCCAATAAGCACCATTCTCTTCTTAGCCGGCGGAGCGACCCTTGGTGTAAGACGTTTCTTGAAGAAAAAATAAGAAGTAAGCTGATTAGAATAAGCTAAGAAAGGGAAGGTGACGTGAGTTGCTTTCCCTTTTTTTCTATCAAGCCAGGGACAGTAGCCTGCTTTGCCGAAGTGCTGCAAAGGCTGAACTACGTAATCTTAAAGGGGACCATTTGCCTCTGCACCGGCACCTGTGCTCCATGAGCCAGTTACCGGAGGTGGAATGAAGAAGAGGTTAGGTAAGGAAGTGACGTGAGGCGACAAGTTGAGTAACGGATAATAAATGAGCAGCTTTATGCTTATAAATAAAATATTAAACAAAAAGGAGCGGTAAAACATGCTGAAACTGAAATCCACGAAAGAGGTTGCGAGAGTTTTTGCAATTGTAGTAGTGTTGTTAAGTATTTTTTCGCATGGTGTGCTGGCAGCAATTCCGAAGACCATCAACTATCAGGGATTCCTGACGGAGACGGACGGCACTCCGGTCAACAATGCAGCGGTGCAGATGCGGTTTTCTCTGCATGACTCGCTTAACGGGGGGGCCGAGTTATGGAATGAAACTCAAACGATAAATGTACAGAATGGGATATACAATGTTGTCCTTGGTACAGCAGCGCCATTCCCTGTGTCACTCGATTTCAGTGCGCAGTATTATCTTGAAGTGGCTGTATTTAACACAAACGCTTTTGAACCCCTTTCGCCAAGACAGCCGTTGACCAGCGTGCCGTATGCATTGAGGGCCGCAAGCGCGGATATAGCAGTCAGTGTTTCCGGCAGCGCTATCGCAGGAGGATCGATCACTCCTGACAAACTTGCAAGCATTTGTAGTGAAGGGCAAGCTCTGGTGATGACTGCAAACGGCTGGGTATGCGGAAAGATAATTTCTCAGGTTTGTTCCCCCGGAGATTTTATCAACTGTTATAGCGGGCCGGACGGGACTATGAATGTTGGTATCTGCAAATCAGGTATTCGCAGATGCAACGCTGCAGGCACCGGGTTCGGAGAGTGTACAGGGCAGACACTACCTTCTGCTGAAATTTGCGACGACATTGACAACGACTGTAGCGGAGTTGTTGATGATGTCCCTGGTTCGCCGGTATGGTATCCGGACAATGACAATGACGGTTACGGGGACCAGTCAGCGGGAGTGATGAAATGTACTCAGCCTTCGGGATACATAGAAACAGGAAATGACTGTAATGACAGCCTGGCCTCAGTACATCCTGGAGCAGGAGAAATTTGCGACAACATGGACAATGACTGTGACGGCAAAACGGATGAGAGCTGTGTCTACACTGCCTGCGCTGCTCAGGAACTGGACGTGCTCAACAATTGCGTCACAAACTGCGGAAGCAATTTTGTATGTCAGCAGATGTGTCTGTCTTCAGCGACTCCGGCTTGCGGGAACGCGTTCATGAGTCTTTACATGTGTTCCATAGGTGAGGGGTGTAATATGGACCCGAATTGCATGATGGCCAGCTGCCCCAATCAATGGATAAATATTTACGGATCAATGTGTGATAACGGGGAGACAAAGGTTTGCGGGTCGAACATAGGCGCTTGCCGTCAGGGCGCTGAGACCTGCGTCAACAGCGTATGGGACCATATATGCACCGGTGAGATCGCGCCTGTTGCGGAAATATGCGGAGACGGTATTGATAATGACTGCAACGGTACAACTGACGATCAATGGGTTTGCAGTGATAACGATGGTGACGGTTTTATTGGTAGAGACGATTGCAATGATGGCGATCCGGCCATTAATCCGTCTGCAGTGGAGGTATGCGACGGTATTGATAACAACTGTGACGGGCAGACAGATGAGGGTGTGACGACTCAATACTTCATCGATCGCGATGGAGATGGTTACGGGGACCCTTACATGAGTATTGATGCCTGTTCTCCGCCGTCGTTTGAATACGTACCCAATTCAAGCGACTGTGATGATTCCCGAAGTGATATTCATCCCGGCACTGATGAAGTATGCGACGGGAACGACAATAATTGCAACGGGCAGATTGACGACAACTGCTATTCATGCGGTAACGGCATTTGTGAAGCGGATAAAGGAGAAACTCTTGCCAAATGCGCGTTCGATTGTCCTGTTTGCGGCGACGGCACATTGCAGCCCTCAGAGCAGTGTGAGGACGGCAATACGAACAACAACGATGGCTGCAGCTCAAACTGCATGAATGAATATTGCGGCGACGGCATTGTTCAGTTGAATGAAGAATGTGATGACGGCGGCACTATGAACAATGACGGCTGCAACTACATCTGCATGAGAGAGTACTGCGGCGACGGGATCCAGCAGCCCGGTATCGGTGAAGTTTGTGATGACGGCAATGCCGTCAATGGAGACGGGTGCAACACGCTGTGTCAGCTTGACTGCATTAACAATTCAACCATGCTGTGCGGGTCATCCAATGTGGGTGAGTGCAGACAGGGCACTCAGACATGTATTGACGGAATATGGAGTCAGTGCATTGGAGAGATCGGCCCCTCAGCAGAAATCTGCGACGGCCTTGATAATGACTGTGACGGCAAGACGGATGAAGATTGCGTCCCGTCTGATGGTGCGGCTTGCAATGACGGAGATGCGTGCACGACCGGCGAGACATACGTGTCGGGTGTCTGCCAGGGTGGGACTCCCGTGAATTGCGATGACGGCAATGAGTGTACAAGTGATTCCTGTGATCCCGCTTCGGGATGTATTCATTACAATTCTGCGGCAGGGACGGCATGTTCCGGCGGTGTATGCGACGGCAGCGGAAGCTGCGTTGTTTTATCATGTGGAGATGGGGTGAAGAACGGCAATGAAACTGATATTGACTGCGGAGGATTCTGCCCGAATAAATGCGTGGATGGAAAGATGTGCAGTGCCTCCCCGGACTGTGCGAGCGGCGTCTGCCATTATACCGGCTTCTGTTTAGCTCCCACCTGCATGGACATGGTAAAGAACGGCAGTGAGACGGACATTGATTGCGGAGGAGGCGTCTGCTCTAAATGCAGTATCGGCGAGGATTGTAATAGTAACTCTGATTGTTCAAGCGGTATATGCGCCAATAATATATGCGGACAGTAAGTGATGATAATGTCGAATACCATTAGATACAGATTTTGTAATCAAGGAGAAAATATGAAAAGTAATAAATGGTTTACAAAGTATCTGTCATCAACAGTGTTTGCTGCGATCTTCCTCCTGACTGCAAACATACTTCATGCCGCAGGGCAGTCGAGCGCGCATTACCAGATACCAACAGATGTAATTTCAGGCGGCGGAGGCGGCGGAGGCTCTGCGAATTACACTGTCGGTCACACAACGGGTCAATCCACCGCTATCGGAGAATCAGCGAGCGCGAATTACAAAAACCAGGCAGGCTTTTGGTACACATTTCTGGGTATACCATCAGGCGATACTGATGGTGACGGAATCCCTGACGGTGATGGTACAAATCCGTGCACGGGGGGGAATGCGGTTGGTTGTGATGACAACTGCATTAACACATCTAATGCTGACCAGGCTGACGCGGACAGTGATGGAGCCGGCGACTTGTGCGACAACTGCCGGCTTGTTTCAAACCCTGACCAGATGGACGGCAATGCAGCAGAAGATGATAACAAAGCAGTTGCGGGCATACAGCATTACGGGAATCTGTGCGACCCTGATTTTGATGAAAGCGGCTTTGTGAATATCATCGACTTCAACGAATGGCGCAGGTGGACGGGAAAGACGGTCCAGCAGGGAGCTCCTGCATATATTGATTTGGACGGCAACGGGACCGTATGGATACAGGACTTCAACATTTGGCGCAAATTTTACGGCAAAGCCCCGGGGCCGGGTGTTGGAGACTAAGGCAGGGATTAGAGGCAAACGCAGAGTAGGGCAGTTTAAACCTGCCTGAATGTAGGTGCACGCCCCTCTGGATTCCTGCCTGCGCTGGAATGACAGCCAGAATGGTAGCCGCAGGCTTCAGCCTGCCGGGATAAAATTAAACGAAGTGAATTTTACCTTTACTGTTTCAGGGGAGCAACGTAATCTTGAAGCAATCCATTTCACATAATAAAGGGGGCAACAATGAAGACATTAAAAAACAAGGGACTATTTTTAATTGTCCGGCTTTCACTCTTACTTTTTATTTCTGCTGTAACGACTGCCCACGCAGTAAATTTTGCGGATTACTTTCCATTGGACACATCCAAACGCATATTAGTTGCCACAGTTGGTAATCCGGCAGATATTGGAACGATATATGAGAACAAGGTATTAGGAACTGAATTGATCAGCGGCGCCATGACAACAAAAACAGGTGTCTTCCCGCATGCAAAATTGGATAGTAATACATATGAAGATTTTTTTAATGTTACAAATGACGGTACTACAGTAATGTTTTATGGAACTCAGTCATGCTTACTTGATCCATCTATAACAATGTTCTCCGGCACATTAAACGACGGTGATATCCTGCCTGCAGCAACAGTAGACTGCATCGACCGGGTAAGCGGAGCAAGAAATGCTATCGAGATTAGTTCTCAGTTGATAGATATACGGGACGTTACACTTTCCGGAGTTACTTATCCCAACGCATTAGTAATGTTTGCGATTGATACGGAGTATCAATCCACAGATGTTAATTTTGGCGTCAACACATTGGGTTTCCCTTCAACATATCTGCCAAATTCAAACAGCCCTTTAACATGGGCGCTTACAGGTTTCGAAATTTATGCTAAAGGTATCGGGCTGATAGCTAATGGCAATATAGATGCAGCTACCGGAAATTTTGAAGCGCTTATTGAGCTCCGTAGTTATATTTCTGCTCCTTCTATTATCGGCACATGGGGGTATGCTCATCTAAGGCACAATAACAACGGCGCGTGGAACTCTAAAAGCGGAAAGATCATATTTAATAATGATGGGACAGGTACTGACGTTTTCAGCACTAATGGCAGCGGGACCCCAAGCACTAAAATAAAAAACTTCACTTATACAGCTGTCTCCAATACGGACAGTAGCATAACTGTTAACTATGTCTATCAGGATAATACTACCGGTACAGAGAGATACGTTATGGCGGATAACGGAAATGAGATGGTAATGGACGGAACAGATGATACGGACGTTCAGAAGATGAGGATCGCTACAAGGCTTGACACCTCAAAGACCTATTCAAACGCTGATATGTACGGCTTTTATTATAAAGCGAGATACGGCTACTGGAAGTCGGACGAAACCTACCGGGCCATGTCAGGATTATCTGAATGTGACGGAAATGGAAATATGAGTAATTTTATTACGAAAAGGAATAAGAACGGGATCGTGGATGAATATGCAGAATCTCATACTTATGCTGTTAATTCCGACGGGACATTTACGAGGGACGGCGGGATCGTAGGCGGCCTGATGTGGGATGGCATCGGTGCAGGAAGCACTCATGCTGATACCGCTGATATATTTTCTCTCGGTATCCGCATCAAAAAGCAGGACAAGGAATACTCAACATCCGACCTTGCTGGGAAATGGGTAATAGCCGCCTTTGGTGATGACAGCGAGACAAGCTTTAATGCCCAGTTCGGCACATTTACTTGCGATAATAATGGGCGCTGTATTTATTCAGCAAAAGACCAGAGAGACGGCGCTATTAAGTATGAATCGTCCAATGTAACTCTTTCCGTTGCATCTGACGGAAGCTTTGGTTCATCTTTGAACCCCGATTCTCCCTCTTATGCTGGTGCTATAGGAAATAACGGCAACATGATAATAATCAATCCCAGTTTTGACCCCAACGAGCTCTTCCACAGAGAAATACTTGCAGGCGTCAGATGCAGTAACTGCGCTATTGACACTGATATGGACGACGTGCCTGACTCAAACGACAACTGCCCCAGCATATCCAATGCAGACCAGACAGACACCGATGGCGACAATGTCGGCGACGCGTGCGACAATTGCAGGCTTGATTCAAACCCTGACCAGCGTGACAGCAATTATCCCGAAGATGACAATTTGAACAAAGCAGGCATTCAGCATTATGGAGATGCATGCGATCCTGATTTTGACAACAACGGATTTGTGAATATCATCGACTTCAACGAATGGCGCAAGTGGGCTGGCAAGACGGTCCAACAGGGAGCTCCTGCATATATTGATTTGGACGGCAACGGGACCGTATGGATACAGGACTTCAACATTTGGCGCAAATTTTACGGCAAAGCCCCGGGGCCGGGAGTTGGAGACTAAGGCAGGGATTAGAGGCAAACGCAGAGTAGGGCAGTTTAAACCTGCCTGAATGTAAAGGCGTTTAATGATACACACACAGTTCTCCGGTGCGTGAATTTACCTTGAGTATTTGGTTGCCTGAGGTTAAAATTGATTCATCCCTATTGTTTAACTTAAAATCTCCCTCGTTCCGATAGGAATGGATAAAAAAGGGGGACAAGGAGGGCCAAAATGAACATTCACAAAATTTTCAGGCATACCGATGATATATTCAAATTTCTGAAACAACTGAAGCCAGCCGTATCCTCTTTAATCTTATTCATTACCGTATTCCTTTCCGCTATATCGGCCCAGTCTGCGACTGTTACCGGGACGTTCCGGTTCCTTGATGAACTGGACCCTGCTGGTTCACCTCCCCGGCCGATTGCTTATGCGAAGGTAGAGATTTGGCATGTGGGTCCCTATTTCGGCAACACATGGGCCAAAGTTGGAGAAACAACTACGTACGCAGACGGTTGGATGTACTATTTTGACAACAGCAGCGACGGCACATATGCAGTGAGGGTCTTTGCAACTAACTACGCCGCGGTTGTTTGGCCCGATGATGTTCTTCATACAGTTCCTTTTCACAGGGAACCCGGCGAACCCGGTCCGGTCATTCACAGGCAGGTCTTTTCAGTGCAGGAAGTCGCAGATTTCACATATGATTTTACTGACTCATGGTCTGCCGGGCATTATAATATTGCTGATACAGTCCGCCACGGATATGATTATGCAAATGCGCGCAGAGATCCGGGCGAAACAGATCCTCTTCCGCAGGCAAATATGCAGAAAACTTCGGTCACAGGTAATCCGAGAAACTTGAGTTGGTACAACCCGGCTGCCAATACAGTCATTATAGAAGCTGCGCGGGCCTTTGAGGACTATTTGATTTTGCATGAATATACACATTGGCTTGAAGCCAACATCAGTAGTTTTATATGGAGCGCAACTGATCATGATGGCTGCGCTGCGCGTGACATATTCGGCAATATCATAAATTCCCCTGAACATGCCTGGATGGAAGGCTTTGCAGATTTCTTTGAAGGTGCGGTCGGATTTAATCTGCCAGCCGGTACATTAAATGGCAGCGCATATCCATGGCTTGCAATTGGAAATATCAATATTGAAAGTCCTCCGCCCTGTACAGTTGCTTCAGCGGACACAGTGGAAAGTTTTGTGGCTGCCAGTCTGTGGGACCTGATTGACGAGTATCCATATGACAGCTATGCTTATGAACCGTTTGATTTTTTGAGCCGAATGGACACCGCAATATTTCAGATATTTGACAAGGAACTTGATATTTATGGCGTAGCACCAACAATCTGGGACTTCAGAAACGCCTGGATAGCGCGCGGTCTTGACCAGCCCGGACTGGACCGCATTCTTAGCCATTATGGGATTCTCCCGCCGATGCCAGACAGGACTGCTCAATTCATAGCTCAAGATGTTCCGGCTTCGATGTTCGCAGGTCAGACATACAATGTATCAGTTACGATGAGGAATACCGGGATTAACTTGTGGGCGTCTTGGTCAACAGACAAGCTGGGTTCGCAAAATCCGCAGGATAATCTTACATGGGGCATAAACCGCGTGACTGTACCAGTGCTTACTTTACTGGGGGCGCAGGTGACTTTTAATTTCAGCGTTACGGCCCCTTCTGCACCGGGGACATATAATTTTCAATGGCGTATGATACATGATACCGCAGGATGGTTTGGGGACTATACTCCAAATGTTGCTGTAAATGTTTATACTGCTCCCGACCTTGCAATACAGAGTGTTTCTGCTGAACCGGCAACTCCTGTCTATGGCGAGAACGTTGCGATAACTGTGAACGTCAGAAACCAGGGCAGCGCAGACGCCGGGCAATTCTATGTGGATTTCTACAAGGACAGAATAACTGCGCCGGGTCCATTGGAATATGGAGATGCGTACTGTTACATCGGTAGTTTGGCGGCAGGGGCTTCGGCTCCATGTATCGTCAATGTCAGCTATGCGGCAGAAGGCATGTACAGCATGTGGGCTCAGGTTGATGCAAACCAGTATGTGTCAGAGTCCAATGAGAATAATAATATCTTTGGGCCGCAAACTCTCAACGTAACCTGTCCGCTGACAACCTATTACAGAGATTATGACAATGACGGCTATGGCGACCCATTAATGTGGGTACGGGTGGGATGTGAATTTCTTATCGGCTATGTGGCAAATAATTTGGATTGTAATGACAATAACGCGAATGAACATCCGGGACAGACGTGGCATCAGGATGCAGACAACGATGGAATTTCTACCGGCAATTCACTGACGCAATGTGCAAGGCCCGCGGGTTACAGGTTAGCATCTGAACTGACTGCGTTGTCAGGAGATTGTAACGATAACAACTCAACTGTATATCTTGATGCTCCGGAGATATGTGACGGTCTGGACAACAACTGCGATGGGAAAGCGGACAACTCCCCTGTTATTGTCAGATTTGATGATGTTGCCAATGGAACGAATATAAATACACATTACTCCGGACCAGGAATTCTCTTTTCATGTGTGACCTGTACATCCGGGTCTGCTTTCGCGATGCAATCCCTTCTTGCAGACTCCTCGCCAAATGGAGTTTCGTTACATGATTGGACGTCAACTTTTGCCGGAGAAGAAGGCGCTGTAAAGGCGCAATTCTCCGCACTACAGAACCATGTGAGCATTGATGTCAGAGGGGTTGAGGCTATGGAAATTGTCGGGACCCATCATGAAAAGCCTTTCATTCAGGCCTTTGATTCAGCAGGCAATTATCTTGAGACCGTGTATTATCCTTATGAATATGGGAACCCCGGCTGGGGCACCTGGCAAACTTTGACAATAAACAGGGCGACGAGTGATATCAAGTACATCCTGTTCTCATCGAGGAACAATCTTGTTGAGCACCCCAACGGTGTCAGCCGCGGGGTCGGTGGAATATATGGCGAGTTTGACAACTTGCGGGCTGCAGGGAATTTTACTGACAGCGATGGTGACGGATATTCGCCTATGGGCGGAGGCGCCTGTGGTTCGGCGGACTGCAATGACAATAATGCGGCGATCCATCCGGGGGCTCTCGAAGTATGCGATGGGATAGATAACAATTGCAACGGACTGATAGACGATGCAGGGACAACATACTACAGGGATATTGATGGAGATGGTTACGGCAATCCCAATAGCCCGATTCAGGCATGTTCACAGCCTGCCGGATATGTAACAAACAATGCGGACTGCAATGACGATAACAGGTCTATCCACCCCGGAGTTGCTGAAATATGCGACGGTGTTGATAACAACTGCAATGGGCAAGTTGATGAAGGAGTAAGCAGCACTTACTACGCGGACAAAGACAGCGACGGTTATGGAGACCCCAATGAAGCAATTCAGGACTGTTCACAACCAGCGGGTTATGTTACGGACTTTACAGATTGCAATGACAAAAATCCTGATGTGCATCCCGGGACCACGGAGATCTGTAAAAATAAGATTGATGATAATTGCAATGGCGTTATTGATGAAATGACGGTGTATTACTTGGATGAAGATGGAGACGGTTACGGCAATCCGGACAAGGCAGCCGAAGCCTGCGAACAGCCTGCAGGATTTGTAGCTGACAATACAGACTGCAATGACGCTGACAAAGAAATACACCCGGCTGCCGCTGAAGTATGCAATGGAGCAGATGACAACTGTAACGGAATGACTGATGAAGGCTTTGATGCAGATGGTGACGGCGTTGCGGATTGCTTTGACAACTGCCCGAAGACCGCGAATAAAGAGCAACTCGACATAGACCTTGACAGCGTCGGAGATGTCTGCGACAATTGCAGGCTGGTTTCAAACCCTGACCAGTTGGATGGCAATGCAGCAGAAGATGATAATAAGGCACTTGATGGCATCCAGCATTACGGAAACTTGTGCGATCCTGATTTCGACGAAAGCGGATTTGTAAATATCATAGACTTCAACGAATGGCGCAAGTGGGCCGGAAAGACCGTTGCGCAAGGGGCTCCGGCAGATATTGATCTGGACGGAAACGGGACCGTGTGGATACAGGATTTCAACATCTGGCGCAAGTATTACGGCAAAGTTCCGGGGCCGGGAGTGGGGGACTAAAGACCGGCTGAGTTAACGGTCAGCAGTTATTGATCTCGTCGATGAGGTTTCTCAGGCGTCCGAAGTCCTTGAGGTTATAATCAACTACCAGTCTCGGCAGATGCTCCATCTCAGGCTCATCCGCTTCTTCATCAAGGGCATCAGAAAGGCACATGCCGCCGCCCGGCAAGAGTATGTCGGCAAAGCGCCTGGTCAGCTCCTGAATGTTTGAGGGAGTGATAACAGTAGTAAGCCTTATGACCAGCTTTTTATCAATATAACGCAGGCTGTGATAGCGCTTGTAAAAACATTTGATACGTTCAACCGCGGCGTCTACGGACTCAACGCACTCAAAAAGATTAAAGTCAGTATCGGTGATATATCCTTCCGCCCGCAGCTCTTCTTTAAGAAACATTAGAAAACGTTTCCAGTAAGTCCCTTCTCCCGGCTCATCGATCAGCACGAGCGGCAGGGGAGTATGCTTCCCTGTCTGCAGAAGTGTGAGGGTTTCCATGGCCTCATCAAGCGTGCCGAAGCCGCCGGGAAAAAGCGCGACCGCGTCCGCCTCTTTTAGAAAGGCGACCTTCCGGTTGAAGAAATATTTATACGTTATAAGGCGGGGATTGCCTGCGAGCACGGGATTTGGTTTCTGCTCAAACGGGAGGGAGATATTCACGCCAAAGGAGTGATCAGGCCCGGCGCCTTCATTGACTGCCTGCATGATGCCGCCCCCGCCGCCGGTAATGACCATGTATCCTGTGTCGGCGAGCTTCTTTCCAAACTCACAAGCTATTTTATAAATAGGCTCATCAGGCTGTGTGCGGGCGGAACCAAAGACCGTGACCTTCCGCACGGTGCGATAGGGCCCGAATACCTTTCCGGTGAACCTCATTTCCTTCATGGTGGTGTTCATGAGTTTCAGGTGGGCCCTGTCATTGCCCTCCTGTCCAACCTTCAGGGCAGCCAGGATCATCTCGCGTACAAGGTCTGGATATTCGACATTGCGTGCAAGGCCGATCAGACTGTCAATAGCGTCATCGACCGGGCCGTTGGTCCTTGTGAAGTGCAGCGTACTGTTGCGATTTGAATTTTTATGAAACATCCATCTCCTGATTTATTTTCATGGATGAAAACTGAATTTCCAAGAAAGCAGATATATATTAACAGTTCCAGCGCTTTTGTTGGAAGATGCGAATAACATTTTAAATTGCGCCGGTGAATATAAAATGCCTTGACCATAGTGCCTTTATTGTGCTACAAAAAACACATGACAATTCAGGAGCAGCTTTCACAATTGCCTTCCGTTGACGAATGTTTAAAGAGCGTGTACGGTGAGAAGTGGCTTTCCTCCTACGCGAGGAAGACGGTCCTGCGCGCGATCAGAGAGGTAATTGAATCAAAGCGCGAAGAGATATTAAGCGGCGCAAATGCCGACGTGACAATTGACGCCATTTCACGGGACATTGAGACCGCGATCAAAAAACATTCCGCCTACAAGCTCAGGCCGATTATAAACGCAACCGGCATTGTCATCCATACCAATCTCGGCAGGTCGATCTTATCTGACAAGGCAATTGAACATATAACTACAACCGCCCGGAGCTTTTCAAACCTCGAATATGAAATTTCCACAGGCAAGAGGGGCAAGAGGTATTCGCACATAAAAGATATCATCAGGGAATTGACCGGCGCGGAAGACGCCGTTGTTGTCAACAATAATGCCGCGGCAGTTTTAATTTGCCTTGACACATTCGCGAAGGGGAAAGAAGTCATTGTGTCGCGCGGGGAGCTTGTGGAGATAGGCGGTTCATTCAGGATACCAGAAGTGATGAAGGCGAGCGGGGCGATACTGAGAGAGGTCGGTACAACGAACAAGACCCATCTTGCCGATTACGAAAATGCCCTGTGCGGCAACACCGCCCTTTTGTTAAAGGTGCACCAGAGCAATTATAAGGTGATCGGCTTTACCGAAGAAGTCCCGATTGAAAAGCTGTTGAAGATCGGAAAAGAATATAAGATACCGGTTGTAGACGACCTCGGCAGCGGGTGCATGATCAGCCTCGAAAAATACGGCGTGCACGGAGAGCCGACTGTGCAGGAAGTTGTTAAAACAGGAGCTGACATCGTGACATTCAGCGGAGACAAACTCCTGGGCGGACCGCAGGCGGGCATCATCATCGGTAAGGAAAAACTTATTCAAAAGATCCAGAAGAACCCTTTGCTCCGGGCAATGAGAATAGACAAGATGACCCTCGCTTCGCTTGAAACCACATTCATGCAGTATCTCGATGAGGAAAAGGCGATGAAGGAGATCCCCACGCTCAGGATGATGACGGAGCCTGTTGAGATAATCAAAAAGAGGGCGAAGAAGATCTTTACATCCCTGAAAGAGATTGCCGGTAAGGCCGATTTAGCTGTTGTCCCTGACGAATCACAGGCCGGCGGCGGCTCTCTGCCGGAGATAAACTTCCCGACCTTTGCCGTATCAATAAAGCCGTCAGGCATTTCCGTAAACTCATTAGAGAAAAAGTTGAGGCTCGGCGATCCGCCGGTGATCGCGAGGATCAAAGGTAACGCGCTTCTTATTGACGCAAGGACGATCCAGGACGGGGAAGTGAAAGACCTGGTGAAATGCGTAATTGCGGCGCTCTGATCAACCAAATCATGCAGATGTCAATAAACCGCATTTAATATTCTTTATTGTCTTCTCAATAGCATCATGATCATTTAAAGCTAAATGATATATACTGCCCTGCTTCGGCATTTGAAGATGCTCTGAGCTGCCGACTAATAAACATGGGACTTTAATTTCTCCGTCATTGCAAAGCTCAACATACATATCCCACACATCTTTATCTATAATGCTTCCGTCAACGACAGCAATAAAATGATGTTCCAAAATCAATTCGATACTATTGGGCCAGTCAAAAAGTATTTCACAGTCTATCTCTTCGGCGCATGTCTTTAATGCAGCTTCCAGTTCCGGATTATCCACAACGCAGTAAATTGCCGGACCCAGTTTGCGACTGGTTTTATTAGACATGTTCATCAATGTTTCTGCGAAAAGATTACCGTGGTTTAATGCAAGCCCGGTTGCAACAAAGCCTTTGAGAAAAACCCGCCTGTTCAGCATAATTGCCTCCCTTATTTTAGAAACATATTATCAAATGATGGTGACAGCAGGGTGTCAGCGGTCGGAAGGGACTCGGTTAATCAAGCGAGCCAATAAAAATGTAGGTTGCCTTTTTAAAATTCTCCAAAGTCTTTTCAATGTCACTCACAAGAGGCTTAAGCTCTTCCCACCGCAGAGTAAAACTGTATGAATGGACAAAGAAGTGCCGAAACGAAAGGTAGTTTGACAACGCGTTGTACAGGTCATCGGATATAATCCCGATATCCGCTGCCGCTTTTAATATATCTTTATGCCATGTTGGGGTATCCCTGAGTTCTATGCGTCTGTAAGAGAAAATCCTTTTCAAAATATTTTCCGCTCCGTTGTAGAAGTTATGAATAAACGTTGCAACAGCAGCCAGCTCTGCGATTGAATAACCGGCTTCGGGTTTCAACAGTGCTTTGAGTTGATAGAGCACAGTATCAATATTCTCAAACTCCGCATCACTATATTCTTTAAGCTGCTGCTTTGTCATATATGAGTTTGCCTTCTTTGATGATAATATCCTTGAATTTTGTTTTACCGCCGGAAAGGTCTATCAGATCCACATTCTTTGACAATTTTCTGAACAGTTCACCATAAAATTTAAAAAAATTGCCGACTGGCACATCGCTTACTGCAAAATCATAGTCATTTGCATCTGCCGAATCTTTATAAAGGGAGGAACCGATTAAATATAATTTCCCTACCCCGTGCTTCTTTGCTATTTCAATGGCCTGTTCAAGCTCATGCTGAGGGATCATTATCTACTCCTTCCGGCTTTTCATGATAACAGAATGTTGTTGTCTGCTCAAGTCGATATTTAAGGAGAGCGCTTATTTCTTCGTCTTTCAAATAAGCACCCCCTCTTCTTTAACTGCCTGAGCAAGAAGGGAATAACGTTCAGGGCTGTCCTCCCATTCCTCCCGCGTGAAGACAACCGGGACTACTACAGTCCCATGCTCAAAACCGGCTTCCCATGCGCAGTCGCTGACATACTCATAATCCTGCCCGCCGGAGACCCTATCCAGAATGACCAACACATCCATGTCGGAATATTGAGCAGCGTCACCTCTTGCCCTTGAGCCGAAGAGAATCATCTTATAAAGTGAAAGGCGTTTTAACAGTAATGCCTTGAAGGTGTCGAGGATGTTTCTTTCGAGAGTAGTCATATTCAGTGCCTTATGTACTATTTTATTCAAATAACATAATATGTGCTACTGTTTTTTAACTGTACGTTTATCATTTACCTTGATATTGTTCTGAGAGGAGACATTCAATGCATTTTAAAGAGCTATTTTCATCCTTGCCGCTAAGAGGCAGTCTAACAGGACATGCATAAAGGCGCATCACATCTTCGCTTTCATGATATAAAAATTCAGGTAACGGACTGTTAAAATCATCACTTTCAGGATAGAGCAAAAAGAGCTTCTTCACTTTTTTATATTTCTTGCCATATGTAAACATCTGATACATGTCAGGCTGAGAAATGTCATAGTTATATCTGTCACTTGATTTGTTCTGATTTATGAGTTTCCATTTTGTATCAAGGATTATTATCCCGGAATTATTTTTTTCTCTTGCCACTATGTCAGGCTTCAACTTAAATCTGGGTTGATTACAATGATTCTCTACAAGAAAATTTTGTTTGTTCTGAAGACTGATATCCATTATTTTATTAAAATGTCTTTTAAACAACGTCCCAACGTAATCCTCAAATATCCTCTCCATCGGGAAAAGGAGCGCCAGCGACACTGCTGTGCCTTTGAAATTAGTAAAGCTCTCGTTTCGCAGAAAGACCCGGCACCATCTTATGTCTTTTCATAATGCGTTATTAGCCTGTTATGTTTATTTTTTGAGATGTCTGCATTAATATCGCAGGATTCCGGCACTTCATCGAATGTAAATATAAATTCCCGTATTCTTTTCTGATTATTGTTTGACCGGGCTTTCTTCGCTAAAAGCTGGAGCGTTGATTTAATGAGACGGTTTTCAGGACGGTTTGATATGAATTCGTCAAAGGATACATAAAACCGCTCTTTATGCAGGAAGTTGTATTTAATATTCTGGTTAAAGAGTAGCTTGCCTTTCAGAAAGGGCTGATTTTTCTCCACGCTCACATAATCTTTGGCTATTCCTTTCTGGATAAGCTGTTCGAGGTCTTTCAGGAAAAGGGTGATGAAGATTTCAAGAAGAGAATGCTTTGTCGTATGGAGATGAGCGTCATCGATTTTCTTAAAAGGAGAATCCCGGAGACATCTCAACATATTCAGAAATATCTTGCGGGTATTGTTTTTATCATCCTCGGAGGCTCCCGCATAGATTTTAGGCAGTATCTCGACAACCGTGCCGCATTTTGTCTCGATTACGCCGACATAGGATTTGGCTTTGAGCGCATCTACTTTAGTGCCGTCTTTTGTCTTGCACCTTGTTAAGGTAAAGATAGCGTCATCATTGTCTGCATTGAATTTCTTCAGGGCTTCAAACGTCTTAGCATCCGCTTCGTCGCAGAGGAATTTATCCAATGCAGGCGTCTTCTCATGTCCGATAGCTCCGTATTCTGTTATGGTTATGGCTTTCTTGCTCATTGTGTTTGCTGCTCAGGTGAAGCTGTAGGCGATTTTATGCAAGCAGAATCATAGATTTTTATAAATGCCTCTGGGTCCAGCTTTTTAATATCATTAAGTTCATACATTGATTTGTCATTATCATAATTATCATGATCAAACCCTATAATATTAAGTTCATTATTAGAAATGTCTTTAATAAATCTCATTGAATCCTTTTTGTATTCAGCCTTATAATTCTTACACTGCTCTTTGTGATCGCCCAGTACAATCTGTATCTTCTCCCAATTATCATAGAAGTATTCCTGCAGAAGGGGAATAATTTTGGTGGCAAACGCATTACACAATGCAGGGTAATCCTTCACCTCCATAAAATATGCATGGCCAATCTGATGGTCCCGGTCATAAAGGAACTCGATTCTCTCATTTACCTTTGCAAGCAATTTCTTAAGGTTAATGGATGCCCCCAGTGGGTGTTCAACTGCCTCTAACAAGTCAGGTCTCGGCATCATTTCCTCAAATTCAAACCGTCTTCTCAATGCTTGTATCAATCAGGGCAATTGATCTGTCGGCTGTGTTCATCGTGCCGATGATGTGGAGGTTATCCGGCACACCGAAAGAATCTTGAGAATACTGAAGCGTTGCTCTCATTTCATGCTTACTGCCTAACCGTTTATCTTTTTCAATCAGAGTGATAAGCTCTCCGAAGATTTTAGAAATATTCCCTCGGTTGATTTCATCAATGATAAGGACATATGGTTTCTTATCAGGGTCATCATCCGCCCGTTCACAAAGACGTTTGAACACACCATCTTTGACATCATATTGAATTTCTTTTGTATTGTTTATGGGCTTAATGCCTTCAATGAATTCTTCATATGAGTAGGATTGATGGAAGGTGATGAATTCGATTCGAGGTTTGTCACCTCCTCGTAGAGAATCAAAAGTTTCTTTAGCTTTATTGTAACTCGCATCATTAACATATCCTTCTCGATTAAAGGTATCCACGATCTCTTTTTCTTTACCTAATAGCTCAAGTGCTTTGAAGATGGTAGAGTACGTCTTCCCCGTGCCAGGAGGGCCGAAGAGGATGTGGTTGAGGGGGTGCTCAGATGAGTTCATCCGAGGAACAATAGCTTCTTTCTTGGATTTAATTTCTTTCTTACCTTTCCGTTCTGACTCTATGTGCGCTTCATGAGAAATTTTAAAAAAAGGTTTATTCAATTTTGCTGCACTCTCAATAATTTCTTTATATTTGTCAAAAGAAAAAACCTTTTTAGCATTTGGTTTTTTTAATTCATTCAAGTATGGCATTATATTATCGTCAGGCAAGTGATTCATGAGATAGTCAATAGATTTACTATCCAATGGCATATACCTTTCAGGATTTAACCAGAATAGACCCATTGTAATTTTTGCAACTCCAACTTCCTTTACATTTAGTACTGATTCAATATCCATTTTTTTAAAGTCTTCGTTCAAAGCTTCCTTATACAGTTCCCACAATTTATTAATATCAGCTTTCTCGTGATTACGACTAACAAACCATGTTCGCTGATTATCGACAAGAGGGATACCAGAAAAGTCCGATGGAATTAATGATGTTAGATTCAATTCACGTTTTATGTTTTCTAATATATTTATCCTGTTGCTATCTGTTAACCTTCTGTTAAAATTCCCAAAAAAGGTAAACGGGTCTATTTCCTCAGAACTTTCAAGTTTAAAAGTAGGTATATTTTCTTTTTTCAATCTCTTTAAGAACTCCAACAATTCCTCCTGCCTGTTCTCATACTCAAGAAGTTTTCTCGCAATCTCTTTATAAATCGGAATCCAGGTAAACATAGGCTTGTCCATCAGATATCTCCTCCTCATTTGTGTATATTATTTAACCCCAAACTCCCCATAAATCCCCCAAACTCATTCCCCGCGACATTCGCCTTTTCATACTTGCATTTGATCGCCAGCATCGCCTCACGCAGCTCTTCATTGGCGCTCCCGTTCTTGATTGCCGAATATGCCTCGATGAATGCGGCAGCTCCACCATCTCCACAGGGCGCACCTTGTCATTCCACCGCTGCATGTATGCGGCGTCGAAGATTTTTAAAAGTAGTGTCTTGCCGATCAATCTGTTTATTCTTTCTCTCTGTTAAAGCCGATTTTACGTTTTTTGGTTTCAGGCGGCGTCATCAACTGGCGGATCGCATCAAAAACAATCTTAAAATGTGCGTCATATTTCTTTCCATCAATTCAAGTTTTCGGGCAAGGTCTTTATGGGTTGAAAGTATCTCCCGCAATTTTACAAAAGCCCGCATGACAGCAATATTTACATCAATAGCTCTTTCGCTGTTTAATACGCTTGAAAGCATAGCAACGCCCTGTTCTGTAAAGGCATAGGGAAGAAATCCGCCGAAGTGCTTCTTGTGAGGTATCACATTCTGTGATACCAGTGCGTCGGCCTCTTCTTCGCTGATTTGAAACATGAAATCTGCCGGAAATCTCCTTATGTTCCTTCGCACCGCCTGGTTGAGCGCCCTTGTTTCTACTTTGTAAAGCTCGGCCAAATGCATGCTCAGCATAACTCTCTGTCCACGAATCATATAAATTTTCCCATCAACCACTTCCTGTTGAATAACAATCTCCATTGATATGTCCCCCTCTTAACTATTGGTTGCTGTTCATTATTTTCCCAACGTCAGCCATTCTGCCTTTTTTATTCACATGATACATAGCATCTGTGACAGCAGTATGTCATGAATGCTTTTTGAGCGTTTGTGAAAGTTCTTCGTTTATCTGCCTTCTCAGGCGTGCGGGTCTTACCACTTCAATATAAGGCATCCATGAATATATCCAGCGCTTGATCTCGTCCGTCCCAGCCACTTCGAATGACGACTCCACATCGCCATTTGCAAGCACCCGCCTCTTTTCAGACGGATGCCATTTGTCCTTTCTGAGGACGTACTCGGCCACCTTTTCTGAAAATCTTACTGTTACAGAGGAGGGTTTATCGTTATACTGTATCCCCCAGCAATGTAACAGACGGTCCTTCAGATCGAAGTCATCCCCCAGTTTAAAGCGGAAGGCCGTTTCCTTCAATTCCACAATCCTGTCCAGCGCAAAAGTCCGCATTTCTTCCCTGAGGCGACAATAGCCGGTGATAAGCCATGCGCCGTCGTAAAATATCAGACCGTAGGGGTCAACCCGCCGTTTAGTGATTCTTCTGCTGTAAAGGACGTTATAGACAATATCAATCGAGAGCTTTTCCCGGATACAATGAGAGATGGCACTGAAATAATCATTCAGTTTTTCGGTCTCAATAGCCTCAGGCATTTTTACGACAACAGGGAATTTGTCCGGCGGTATCTTCTTTATATTGGCAAGGTCCTCAACAAACTTCTGAAATTCCTGCCTCAGGGGAGCGCCCAGGTGTGAAACCGTCTCTCCCATTGTAAACAGCAGCAAAAGCTGTTCCTCTGACAGGATCAGTTTCTTTATGCGGTCTCCGTGGGTAAATCTGTAGCCGCCTCTCTGTCTGTCAAACTCAACAGGGTCAATGATGTTGATAAGCGCGAGGTCTCTATGGACGGTTCTTTTTGTTACTTCAAATTTGTCGGTGAGCGAATTTACTGAGGGGAATTTGTTCTGCGCAATAAGCGTATAGATACCAAGAACTCTGATGACCCTTTCGGTAATGCCGGAGGGTTTATCTTTCTTACGTCTCGCCTTTATGTTTTCAGGATACCTTGCTTTCACCCCATCGCCCTCAGCAATCTGCGGGTGAATTTGTACGAGGGAGGACTGTAAAGACTGTAGAAATCAGAGGGCTTTATTGTTAAAGTCATTGATTGATTCCCCGCTTGCCAACTCAATCTGATATAACAAAGATTGAAATATCATAAGCAAAGAAAGCAGTAAAGCGCAATAAGTTCCCTTTTTCTTTTTTTGAATTGCCATGTATGTCTGTGCCGGTAACAACCACAGTTTATCCCTTCCATCTCAGAAAATGATAAAATAACTACTGTTTTTCTATTAAGTCCGAAAATTAAATTTTTAAACATGAATCGTTACGTAATACTCGGCACAGCAGGCCACATTGACCACGGGAAAAGCTCTCTTGTTAAGGCGCTGACGGGCACTGACCCTGACAGGCTCAAGGAGGAGAAGGAGCGGGGCATCACCATTGACCTCGGGTTTGCGGATTTAGCGTACCCCGATGGATTGAAGGTCGGCATCGTCGATGTCCCCGGACACGAGCGTTTGATAAAGAACATGCTTGCAGGCGCGGGCGGTATCGACATCGTGCTCATGGTCATTGCCGCTGACGAAGGCATCATGCCGCAAAGCAGGGAGCATCTCGATATCTGCAATTTGCTTAAGGTCAAGAGGGGGCTCATTGTAATAAACAAATCCGACCTCGTTGAAAAAGAATGGCTTACCCTGATCGAAGACGACATAAGAAAATTCGTGAAAGGCACCTTCCTTGAAAACGCGGAGATGATACCGGTCTCTTCAAAGACCGGGGACAATATTGAGGTCCTGAAAGAAAAGATACACGCGCTTGCCATGAGTGTTGAGCCGAAATCGGTCAACGGCATTTTCAGGCTTCCCATAGACAGGATATTCACGCTGAAAGGCTTCGGCACTGTTGTCACAGGCACGGCGGTTTCAGGGAGCATTTCCGTGGACGACCCTGTTGAAGTGCTTCCAAAAAAGATAGCCACAAAAGTAAGGGGCCTGCAAAGCCACGGAGAGACGCTCAAGACTGCTTATGCCGGACAGAGGGTGGCGATGAACCTTCAGGGCCTTTCAAAAGACGAGATCCAGAGAGGCGATGTCATCACCATTCCGGACAAAATAAAGACCACATATGTTATCGATGCGGGACTTGAGATACTGAAAGAAACTGCCATTGAGGTCTTAAAAAGCAGGAGCCTCGTCCACTTTCACTCCGGCACATCAGAGCTTGTCGCAAGGATAGTCATTTATGAAAAAGATGAACTGAAGCCGGGTGATAAGGCGTACTGCCAGTTCAGGTTCAAAGAGCCGGTTGCAGTTATGGCCGGAGACAGATATATCATCAGAAAATTCTCGCCTCTCCTGACGATCGGCGGCGGAGAAGTACTGGACCCCTCGCCGGTGCGCAGGAGAAAAGGTGAAAAGCTCAAAGACCTTCAGGCTCTTGAGCAGGGCAATCTCAGGGACAAACTGTCATTAAAGGTTCTTCAGAGCGGCCTGAACGGATTAACGCAGGCTGATATTGAAGGCTGGATCAAGGCGGAACTGCCGGAGATAAACAAGGAAATAAAATCCCTGATCGCGGAAGGCAGGGTCACACGTTATGAAGACAGGCTCTTACATAAAATAATCTTTGACGACTTCGCCAATAAAGTAATTACGGCCCTTGCCAATTTTCACAAGAGCAATCCCCTTAAGCAAGGCATGTTGAAAGAGTCCTTCAGGGCCGCTTTCAAAGGACTGGACCAAAGGCTCTTTGAATCACTCCTCGGGCTTATTAATCAGGTGGTAGTTGAACGGGAGATCCTCCGCCTTAAGACATTCATGATCAATTTGAGCGATGATAAGAAGGTCTTAAAAGACAAAATATTAAAGACCCTTGAACAGGCTGAATTCCAGCCGCCGACAAAAGATGAACTCGCCCAGTCCATATCATTAAAGAAAGAAGAAGTGGGCGAACTGTTCAAGATCATGGCCTCGGAGAAGACCCTTGTGCGCATAAACGATTCCATCTATATCCCGATGACCCTTCACGCGAAGATGATGGAGAACCTTAAAAAATTCTCCGCCCAGAAAAACGAGATGACGGTCGGTGAGTTCCGCGATATTCTGGGGACGTCGAGAAAGTACGCCCTGCCTTTCCTTGAATACCTCGACAGCAATAAGATCACACTGCGCGTCGGGGAAGTACGAAAGTTTCTGAAAAAATAGCTGTAAGCGATCAGCTTTCAGTTCCCTGCCGTTATTTTTCTGCTGACGGCAGACCGCTTCTTCCCCTTCCGCGTTTCCTTGTGTCACAATAGATACACAATGACAGACATCAACTCAATCGCCTCGCAGGTCAAGCTCAACTGTAATATTTCAGACGCCAAATTCTGGGGCTATTACCAGCCCTGCGGGCTTCTCCTGAGAATGAGGGACCTGTACAAGATCGAAAACGACGTGAAGCCCCGGGAGAAAGTTGAGACCGAAAGGATAGCTGACTGGATCGGGAAAAGGGAAAAGCTGTGGGAGGAACTTCAGCTTCGTGATTTTCAGAAAATAGAAATTGACGGTAAGCGGTATGGTCCCTTTGATGTAAAGAACATAAATAACGCGCTTGCAAGCCGTGGACTTCTCTACGGGGCCGGTTATGGGAATCTTTTAAAGCCCGCATTCCTCCTTGCCGAGATCTCCGGGAAAACCTCGGTCGGAAAGCACAGCATTTTTATCGCCGGCTGGGAAATGGCCCGCGACCTTTCAACTTCCCCTGCGATGCTCAGGGGCAATATGATCATTGTGAGACAGCAGACCATGAATTTATTTTTCCGGGACAAGTTCGAAGAGGTAATGGCAGGGAAATGCAGCGGCGCGCTCTTTCACGCGTTTTCCGAATACGGCCTCGGTAAAGATGAGGCGGCGCGGCTTTCTCCTGAAGAGCTTGAAGAGAAATTAACACGCATCACACATGAAGAGGTCTCGGTTTACATCCGCCACGAACTCGGCGAAGCAGCGCAAAGAAGGAGACTCGGGAAGTGGTGGCGGGAACTGTTACTCCAACTCCCGTACGGCAGGGCCGAACTGTTTTTGAGAGGGCTGAAAGACGTCATGTCGGACACATGTGACAACGGAATGCTGGCATATATAATCAAAAACAAAAAGGCAGGCTCCCTGTTTTTTTATGTTGCCCTGCTCGGCGGTTTCAGGCGGAGCATTTTCCCCGAGATTATAAAAGCGTATGAAGGGTTCACAGCGACACGCGACTGGAAGCTTGTTGAGCGCGCGCGCAAAGAAGGCCGCATGAAAGCAAAAGGCTATGTGAAAATTCTTAAAGAAATTTATAACAGCGGCAATATCTCTTCTGAGATCATTGAGCGGGAATTCATGCCGAAGCTTAACACTTAACCTTTGTTCTTCCGCTCTTCCGCGCTATCACACTTTTGCTCTTATTCAGTTGCCTTGCTCAAAAAAAACAGGTATCATGTAATGCATTGGGAGTGTATAGGGTTCTGGTGTCCCTCCCGGACTTCAAATCCGGTGTTGCTTGCCACAAGTGAGCAGGGTGGGTTCGATTCCCACACGCTCCCGCCAGTACACTTCGCTTGCGCTACGCGTACTTGGCAGTACTTTTAGGTAAGCGAACTGAAACGGAGTTTACCACGGGGACATGGGCTTGGCGCAATGTATTACACATATATCTTGAAAAGCATCAAAACTCCCGGGGCGATATATATCGGATATACTGGTGATCTGACATCAAGATTGGAGCAGCATAATGACCCTCAAAATACCGGGTATACCAGGAGACACGCTCCATGGGAGATAGAAACATCTATAGCTTTTTCTGAAAAAGAAGAAGCTCAAAGATTTGAACTGTACCTTAAGTCCAGTTCTGGCAAGGCATTTATGAAAAAAAGACTGCTATCGGGTGAATTTAGAGAGGTCTTGGAGAAGTTTAATAACGGCAGGTAACTCCGCGTTGCTTCGCTTACCTTGGGGTACTGCCAAGTACGCGAAACGAAGTGAAGTGTACAAATATGGCAATCAGGTGCGGAAATTGCGGCAGGGATTATGATGTCACCCTGTTTGAATTTGACAGGTCCATTACGTGTGCCTGCGGAAGGACTGTCACGTTCAGGCATGAGAGGATGACGGACGAGGCGCTTTATGCGCGGAGCGCTGAAGACAGGAAGGTCAGGGAGATAAGGGACATGGCCGACCGGATCGCTTCCCTGATCGTCGCCAGTGACTATCCGATGATTGATATTGAAATAGAAAAGCAGAAGCTCAGGGAGAGGATCTCAGAGCTCTTCCCGGACAAGATCGATCTCTACGATCTCATTTACGAACCGAGATTTAAGAGGCTGAAGGAGCAGTTCAGGGAGTGAGGATAGCGCTTCAATGCTATCGCGCTTTGATTTTCCTTAATGCACGGAACAAGATATAAAAAAGAAAGCGAGGTATAGAAAGGAAAATATTTCAAAAGTGCAAAAGAACAAAAGCGCGGAAGACTGAAAGTGCGCAGGGCCGAATCACGAAACTTTTACGTGCAGGTGATGGCCGAGTTTGCGAAAGGAGTGGACCCATTTCTGGCTGGCGTTTTCTCTTTTTGACGCTTCGTCCTTCATGGTCTTGTAAAGCTTTTTATTTATCGAGAAGTATATGTTCTGCGCCTTCCAGAGGTCGAGCTCCACGGGGAGCATCCTTGTAAGCTTCAGGATGTTCTCTGCCCTGTCAATGAGCACGGCATCTTCAGGCCGCTGAGCGAGTTCTTCCATGAGGGTGTTTATTCTTGAGCCGGCAACGTAGCCCACTGTTGCGGCATCAAGCTCCACGGACCATTTTTTGATCTCGGGTATAAGCTTTTCAAGCTTCTCTATTTTGATGTCCCCTTCTTCAAATATTTTCTTTAAGTCCCTGTTTATGATATGACCGGCAGCCGCGCTGAACGCTGCGGGGACCTTCATATTGAGAGACGGGAAGAGGTCCATTATGGCGTAGTAATTTTCGTATATCTGTCTGCATGAGGCGTCAATGCCTTCATACGCCAGGTCGAGTATCTGCTGCATGATCTTTCTCTGCTCGTCCCGAAAGAGATGTGATAAAGAGAAGATCCTCTCGCCGAAGTGTTTGTTTATGAGCGTTTCAACAGAGGAAAAGTCTCCGCCTTTAAAAGATCTTTGCAGGTCCTGCTGCATGGCGATGTAGGGCTTATCTCCGTCAAATTCCTTTACTCCGGCGAAGATGTTCTGGTACCCGAGATGCAGCACCGCAAAGATGAGCGACTTTTCTTCCAGGGTAACATTTGAAATGATGCGGACCTTCCCGGCGGCAAGTTTCTGCTTTTCATTTTTCCACACATTGTATTCCTCTGTCTTTACCGAATAACAGAATATCGCTGCCGTTTGAGGATACTCATTGAAAACAGACGATATCACATAATGCGCACCGACACGCAGGAGATCTACGCTTGCGGGTTTTACAAACATCTCATAGGGCTTTGCCGCGTTGCCGTACACATTACTCGGCGCGTTGGCAAGGGCGTCCACAAAATCGGCTTCAAGGGACTCGCCTTTCAATTCCGATGCAAACTGAATGACCTTTGCCGCGTATTGCATTATCTGCACTGTCTCGATACCGGACACTTCATCGAAGAACCATCCGCAGCTCGTATACATCAGCATGGCGTGTCTCTGCATCTCAAGAAATTTCAGGACCCTTATCTTTTCCTCAGGCGTAAGTTTTTTAGCGGCGTTCCTCTGGAAGAACCGTTTGACATTCTCTTCGTCCCTGTCAAGGATGACAGAGATGTAATCATCCCTCGCCTGCCACGGATTTTTCAGAAGGTCCCGGAGGCCTTCATTAAACATGGGAATGGCGGCATACCTCAGTTCATCAAGAGCTTCCCTCAAAGGTTTCCTCCATTCCTGCGTCCACCCCTCGCGCGTGCCCGTGTGGCAGCCGCAGTTGTCCCGCCATCTCTCTATGCCGTGTATACAGCTCCATGAGGAATTTTCAAAGATCTCAACTTCATATGCTGGGGGATGTTTCTCAAGGTACTCGCCGTAGTTTGTGAGCTTCGCAAGCTTTTTGGATTCAATGTAATGCAGGCAGTAGGCAAGCGCCATGTCTCCGCCGCGGTGATGGTGACCGTATGTCTCGCCGTCAGTTGCGATGTGCACGAGCTGCGGCCAGCTCCTTTTGTCAAAAAAAGCGCCCGTGAGCCTCCGGGCAAATTCCTCACCGTTGCCGAGCAGGCCGCTGAAGGCAACGTCCTGAGAGATCGGGCCGTCATAAAAGAACAGGCTTATATTCCTGCCTGACGGAAGTCGGCAGAGATAGGCGGTGGTCGGGTCGATCTTCCCGTCTGAGACATTCTGCCACCGTGAGCCCCGGCCTAATTTACGGGACCTGCGTGCCTGGCGCGGCGCGAGGACCGTAAATGATATGCCGAGCTCAGCAAGGATATCGAGGGTCTCCACATCAACGGCAGTCTCAGGAAGCCACATCCCTTCGGGAAACCGCTTGAACCTGTATTCAAAATCTTTGATCCCCCATACCGCCTGCGTATATTTGTCTCTCCTGTTTGCAAGGGGCATGATCATGTGGCTGTATGCCTGCGCCATCGCCGAGCCGTGCCCTGAGAAGTTTTCCATGCTTTGCCTGTCCGCCTCGATGATGGCCTGGTATGTTTCAGGGCTATGCCGCTCCATCCAGGACAGGAGGGTAGGACCGTAATCAAAACTGATCTTTGAATAGTTGTTAACAATATCAGTTATCCTGCCGTCGGTATCGAGAATTCTTGACGCCGTATTCGGCGCGTAACATTCCGCCTTGATCCTCTCGTTCCAGTCGTGATAGGGATGAGCGGAATCCTGAAGCTCGACTTCCTCAAGCCAAGCGTTCTCCCTTGGCGGCTGATAAAAGTGCCCGTGCAGGCAGATATACTTTTCCATATAGCAAATCATAGCAGGTGATCGCCCTGATGACAATTGTTTTTCAACCATCGTTGTCGGTTATAATTGCTTGATCAGCTTGTTGGTGGTCGATGGATATTGAAATGAGGGTAGTCAGTAGTTAGTAGACAGTAGTTGGGACCCCTAACTACTGTCTACTAACTACCAGCTACTTTTTTGTTGTCGATTAAAGAGATTCTGGAGCAATCTTATGCAGGATAAAATTGTTATCATCATCCTCGGGCCTACGGCTGTTGGGAAGACAGGGGTCTCGCTCAAGCTTGCAAAGGCGCTGGGCACGGAGATCATCAGCGCGGACTCCATGCAGATCTACCGCCACATGGACATAGGCACCGCGAAGCCTTCGCCTGATGAACTGAAAGAGGTCCCGCATCATTTAATAAACATTCTGTCTCCTGATCAGCCTTTCAGCGCGGGAATGTTCAAAGAAAAGGCCGTGCAGATCATAGACGGCCTGCACAGTATGAATAAGATTCCTATTATCGCCGGAGGGACCGGCCTTTATATCAGATCGCTTACCAGGGGACTCTTTGACGGCCCCCCTGCGGACTGGCCGTTAAGGGAGCGGTTAAAGGAAGAAGAAAAGACCTTTGGCAAGGGGCATCTTCACAAATATCTGAGCTCTATTGACCCTGAAGCCGCGGCGAGGATCAGCCCGAATGACTTGAGAAGGACCATTCGCGCTATCGAGGTTTCAGCAGGCGGGGACAAAACGATCTCGGAATTTCAGAAGGCAGAAACAAAACCCGCGATGTACAATTTCATCAAGATAGGGCTCAGCCGGGACAGGAAAGAGCTTTACGGACTGATCGAAGCCCGCATTGACACAATGATAGAAAGAGGCCTCTTGCATGAGACGCAGGACCTGCTGAAGATGGACCCGGACAGGACCGCGCTGCAGGCGCTTGGATACAAAGAGATGACGCAGCACATTAACGGGCAGATCGGATTTGAAGAAGCAGTGCGGCTGCTGAAAAAGCACACGAAGATGTATGCCAAACGGCAGGTCACATGGTTTAAAAAAGAGCCTGATATAAACTGGGTGGACATAACGGGCATCATGGAGCCGGACAGGATATTTGAAAAGGTCATAAGTAATGTTGAAATTCTGAAGAAATTGATTTACTCTTAATGAGTGCTGATCGGCACCTTATGTTTGGAAAGTGCAGTTAGTGACTTTGCAGTGCATCAATAGATAATCTTTAAAAAGGAGACGTCATATGATCAACAACGCAGACCACAAACTTCAAGACCTTTATCTCAACGGGATAAGAAAAGAGAAGATCCCGGTCACAATCTTCCTCGTCAACGGCACGCGCCTGAAGGGCCTGATAAAGGGTTTTGACAAATTTGTGATCCTGCTTAAGAACAATGACACCCAGCAGCTCGTGTACAAACACGCCGTATCGACCATTTCCCCTGAAAAGGAATTTACCGTACCGACAGAAAGTCAGTAACAGACTCCCCCATGGAACCCAAACCTAAAAACCCGCTTCTTACAGTTGACGCGATCATCGAAATTGAAGGCGGGATAGTGCTCATCAAAAGGAAAAACCCTCCGCCGGGATGGGCGATACCCGGAGGTTTCGTCGATTACGGAGAACCGCTTGAGGACGCCGTGTGCCGGGAGGCAAAGGAAGAGACAGGACTTGATATCAGGCTTGTCAGACAGTTTCACACATACTCAGCCCCCGGACGGGACCCGAGGCACCACACAGTATCCACGATTTTCATTGCCACTGCAACAGGCAAACCGGAGGCGGGCGATGACGCAGGAGAGGCAAAGATTTTTACAAGAGACAACCTACCCAATGATATCGCCTTTGACCACAGACAGATTCTCGAGGATTATTTCAGCGGTAAGTATTAGTTAAAAACAAATCCGCAGATTTTGCAGATTGCTCAGATTAAATAAAAAACTTTTTGTAATTGGGGAGGCACTCTGTCATGAGTTTTGATATTTTATATTTTGTGAAACTTTCATCAGCTTCCCGGTAGCGTCGGCAACGATCACACCGTCTTTTGTCTCTGCTTTTGCGTAAGCTTCAAGTATTTTTTTCGTCACCCTGGTCATCTCCGCATGAACAATTATTTTCTCGCCTATGCCTAATGCCTTTTTCAGGCGGATGTCCATCTGCGCGGTGACGGCGGGCATACCCAGTTCAATCGCGAGCTTGACCATTGCCTCGTCAAGAAGTGTCGAAATTATTCCGCCGTGGACGATATTGAAATATCCCTGGTGTTCTTTCTTCGGGATGAATTCCGTCTTTATGGTTTTTCCGTCAAAAGAAAAATCGAGCTTCAATCCGACCGGGTTCTTCTTCCCGCACACAAAACAGTATTGGTCGTCAATGAGTTCCATTTTGTTATTTGACAAGGTGCTCAACCCCGAGGCGGATCATCATCACGGCAATAGAGGCCAGAAGGATCGCCATGATCTTTGAAAGCGCGACGATGCCGTTCTTGCCGATCATGTGAGTTATCTTTTCCGCATGAACAAATGTCCCCCATACTATAAGTAAATTCAGGACAAGAGATATCACGGTCGGGGCAATGCCGTAGTGGTCGATCAGGACGAGCAGTGTGGTCAGGACTGCGGGACCGACTATCAAAGGCACGCCGATGGGGACAACGCCGACCGTGTCTTCAACCTTCCTGCGCTCGCCGCCGTATCGCAGGAGATCAAGCACGGCTATGACCAGAAGGACAAGCCCGCCTGCTATCTTGAAGTCGTCGACAGTAATGCCCAATATTCTGAAGATCACCTCTCCGACCGCGACAAAGGCAAGGCTTACGGCAAGCGCGGTCACTATCGATTGTTTGACGATCAGTTTTTTTTCAGCCCCGGATATCTCGCTGGTAACCGCGATGAATACCGGCAGAACAGCAAACACATCCATCGCTACAAAAATGGGTATAAACGTCATCGGCAGATTTGTTAAGGCTTCGAGCATATGTAGATTATAATTGGAAATGTGGAATTGGTCAAAAAAAGAGGGAATGTATTGAAACATTCCCTCTTTAAATAAATGTCACACCCATGTGGGAACTGGTTGAGATATAGCCTGTGTTAGAATATGAACTATGCCGATTCGATTAAAATCTGGATCTCCTCTCAAGGAAACCCTCGACAAATTCTACGATGAATATGATTTCAGGGAGCGGATCAAGCACGACCCGATCGAGTTTCCTCACAGGTATTCCAGGCCTGAAGATATAGAAGTCGCAGGCTTTATCGCGTCATGTTTTGCTTATGGAAAGGTCGGCCTTTTCAAGCCTGTGATAGAAAAAATCCTCAAGCCAGGCGGGAAACACCCCGCAGGCTTTATCAGGGATTTCGATCTGCAAAGAGACAAGAAGTCTCTTCACGGGATCAGCTACAGGTTCAATAAGGAGAAGGACGTCCTCTGCCTCATATATATTTTGAATCAGACTCTGGGCGAATTCGGTTCGCTGAAAAATCTGTTTTATCACAGTTACAACCCCTCTGCGTCTCCCCTTGCCAAGGGGCGAATTAAAGAGGGGGATGAAGATATCGGCCCTGCGCTTAGTGAATTTGTAAATTATTTATTAAGCATTGACACATCTCCTGTTTACGGAAAGAACATCAAACCGGACGGAGTGAAGCAGCTTTTCCCCTCGCCTGAAAACGGCAGCGCGTGCAAGCGCGTGAACCTTTTTCTGAGATGGATGGTAAGGAGAAAAGATATCGACTTCGGCATCTGGAACAAAATCACGCCTTCTAAATTGATCATTCCTCTTGATGTCCACATCGCAAGGATCTCAAGGTGCCTCGGCCTGACAAAGAGAAAAGCCTCCGACTGGAAGACGGCAAAAGAGATAACCAGGGCATTGAAAAAGTTTGACCCCGATGACCCTCTCAAATACGATTTCGCCCTCTGTCATCAGGGCATATCACGCATGTGCAGAGGGGAAAAATTCAAAGACACCTGCACAGCGTGCGCGATCATATCTTAACAATGTAGGGGCGGGTTTTAAACCCGCCCCTACCCCCTTGCCCCTCTATATGATTTAAATCATATGACGCAAATCATTTCCTGATAAAGAGGAAGTAGTGTATAAAAATATCATCTGAAAGTTTTGTATTTAAAAAAATTAAAAAGGAGGTTTTCTCTATGAGTACTAATGCTGCAAAAAATCTGTTCATCTACGGCAGCCTGCTCTGCTTCATCGTTCTTATTGTGCTCACCATTGACACAATGGGAACTCTGGACAAGAGGGCGCCTGTAATTACAGACCAGGTAGACGCCGGCAAAAAGGTCTGGCACAAGTATGACTGCATCGGCTGCCACACTATCCTGGGCAACGGTTCATACTTTGCCCCTGACATGACAAAGGCGGTTGAACGCAAGCCGAAAGGGTATTTGAAAAAATTTATAATGGACCCAAGGACGATAAAAGCTGATTCAGCTATGCCGGTGCTTGGGATATCTGAACAAGAAGCTGACGACCTAATAGCTTTCCTTGACTGGATTGCTAAAGTAGACACCAACGGCTGGCCGCCGAAACCTATTCTCATAGCGGCTGCTGCTGGCAAGGCGGCAACTCCGGGGCAGGTGCTTTTTCAGCAAAATGACTGCTCGGCATGTCATCAGATCCAGGGGTTAGGCGGCACAGCAGGGCCTGACCTTACACGCATAGGTCTGAAACACGCTGATATCGAATGGCATATCAAGCATCTCAAAAACCCTGAATCTGTTGTCCCGAAATCCGCAATGCCGGACTTTGCCCATTTGAACGATGAGGATTTGAGGGCCCTGGCAGAGTACATGGTCACATTGAAATAGTTACCACAAATGAACACGAATAAACACGAATGAAAAAAACAAATTTAAATGTGAGCGAAAATCCGGGCTGGTCTCTTTCGAGACAATTCGTGAAGATTCGTGGCTTAAAAAACTCAAATCGGTTACGGAGGAAATAATGAAATATCAAAGTCAGAAAATAGCAGTCAACTTTTACACGGCTGCATTGCTGCTCTTTGCCGTGCAAGTTGTAGTAGGCATAATTGCGGCGCTGCAATTTATGTGGCCGGATTTCTTTATCCTTAACTTCAACACCATTCGCACATTGCATATCAATGCGCTGGTTGTTTGGCTGCTGATGGGAATGATGGGCGCGACGTATTATGTAGTCACTGAGGAATCGGAAACAGAGTTGTGGAGCATTCCGCTGGCGCAGCTTCAATTCTGGGCAACCGTAATTGCTGTAAGCGCTGTTGTTATCGGATATATTGTGATGGGCTTGTTCCCACAGGCGAACATCGAAGTGTTCGGCACACAGTTACTGAACGAAGGCCGGGAATACATCGAGGCGCCGAGATGGGCGGACATACTGATCGTGGTATCAGTGCTCCTGTTTTTGTTTAACTGCCTCATGACGGTTTTTAAAACCAGAAAGTTTACCGCGGTGCAAGGCGTACTGCTTGGAGGCCTGACCTTCCTGGCGCTCATGTACCTGCCTGGAATGTTTTACACAAAGAGCATGGTGAAAGACCAGTTCTGGTGGTGGTGGGTAGTGCATCTCTGGGTTGAAGGCTCCTGGGAATTGATCGCAGCCGCGCTCCTTGCATTCATGCTGCACAAACTCCTTGGCGCTGAAGTCAGGGTGTTAGCCAAATGGATGTATATCGAGACCGGCCTCGTTCTTTTTACAGGCATACTCGGCCTCGGACACCATTACTACTGGATAGGCACACCTAAGTACTGGCTATGGGTCGGCGGCTTCTTCAGCTCACTTGAACCGATACCATTACTGCTGATGGTGTGGGACGCCTTCAGGACCACGCGTGAAACACGCGTAGCTGTGCCAAATAAAATTGGATTGTACCTGACTGTTGCTCATGCGATATTTAATTTTGTCGGTGCGGGCCTCTGGGGAGTGATACATACACTTCCGCAAGTGAATAAATGGACCCACGGCACGCAGTTGACAACAGCACACGGGCACCTTGCCTTTTACGGGGCATATGTACTTTTAATTGTTGCAATGATCTACGTTACCCTGCCGTCAATAAGGGGCGTAAAGGAATTCAACCAGTCAAAGGGTTATCTCGCCTTCTGGTGGATGACGATCTCAATGGTTTTTATAGTGATAACAATAACAGGCGCCGGAATGGTCCAGACATATCTTGAGCGGCTTCTCGGCCTTGATTATGTAACGGTAAAAGCCAGCTACAATCTCTGGTTCTGGATTTTCAGGGCGATCTTCGGTGTGGGCTTTCTTGTCGGCGTGTTGATACTTGTTGCTGATTTTTTCACTCTCGGCAAGAAACCTTTACCTGCAAAATAAAATTATGACCCCTCCATCCTCAAAGAAAAAGGCCAGGCAGCAATGCCTGGCCTTTCTCTCCTGTAAATAATTAAATCCGCAGATTACGCAGATTTCACAGATTGTTATGAAATCACAAATTCATTGCCTTCTTTGTCATTGGGAGCGCACGAAGGATGCGTGGCAATCTGAATATTAAAAGGCGAGATTGCTTGGCTCGCAATGACAATATTTGTGGATGGGTTAAGCAAAGATTTTTTTATCTGTGTAATCTGCGAAATCTGTGGCGGAAATTTTTTTATTTTTCCTGCGGTAGCCTAAAACCAGTACTCGGGATATCTTCTATTTTTGGAGAGGTTATTTATCAGGAGGGCAATTACTAAAAGGATAAGCGCGCCGAGTCCTGCCGGAATAAAGGCGTAAAGAAAGCCGAGGTCATGTATCTTTTTGCCGCCGATAACGGCGATCAATGCGGTTGCGCCGCCCGGGGGGTGAAGTGTCTTTGTAAGAAGCATGGCCGCAATGGCAAGAGATACCGCTAATGACGAGGCCATCCAGATTGTGTCACCAAAGAGATTATAGCAGGCAACTCCTGCAAGGCCGGATATTACGTGACCGCCAATCAGGTTTCTCGGCTGGGCGAGAGGGCTCTTTATCGCGCCATATGCAAGCACCGCTGATGCGCCGAACGAGCCGATTAAAAGAGTTGAATCCCTCGGTTCGAAATAATTAAAAGACAGATAGCCGCATATACCAATACCAGCGGCAGAGCCGAGCCCTGACCAGAGTATCTCCGTGAATGCAACTCCCGGCGGACTCTGCGCCCCGCCCTTCATCTTTAGAAAATATTCTTTTACCATTTAAAGAAATTTTTGAATAATGTCTGCATTATTTTGCAGACCCGATTGCTCTGACTATATCCGCGCGTGAGATGACGCCGATGAGCCTGTTCTCTTCATCAACTACAGGAAGCCTCTTGATCCTCTTTTCATCGAGGATTCTTGCCGCTTCTTTTATGTCATCATCAGCTTTTGCGGTAATCGCGGGAGAGGTCATGATGTCTTTAACTTTATTGCCTTCCCTGCGTTCAGGCAGCGGCTCTCCGAATATGTGTCTCAAAATATCTTTAAACGTGTGACCTTTTTTCATTCCGGCAGTGGACAGGATGTCCGCCTCAGAGACAACGCCGATGACAATGTTTTCTTCATCTACAACCGGCAGCCCGCTTATATTATGTTCTGAAAGAAGCCTCGCCGCCTCATGGAAATCATTGTCTTTTTTGACGGCGATTACGTTCCCGGTCATTATCTCGCCGACGGTGGTCCTGGCAGCGAGCCTCTGCCCCACGTGTTTCAGCGCTATTTCGTAAATCTTTCTCAGGTCTTCCTCAGTGACATCGATATAGGTTTTCATCTCACTGAGCGCTGCCCGTAAGTCTTCTTCGGAAATATTGCAGTCTTTTTGCGAATCGTCCATAACACTATTATCATCAAAACAGATGGATTTTCTTATGACGAAAATCATAGTTATGATTTAGCTCATGGCATCGCTTCTTCTTTAAATGGTATAAAAAAACATGAAGCTTACCGTTTACAGGAGGACCACCCAGGCAGCGTTCATACTTTTCATACTCCTCATGCCGGTCTTAAACATCTTCCGCTATGACGTGGATGCGAGGGCATTGATAGTCTTCGGTAATGTGTGGAGTCTCGGTCTGCCTCAGGGGTTTTATACTGACCGCAGTATCACAGGGTCGCTTCATGTGGCTTTGCGTTTTTTTCTCAAGGCGATACTGCCGTGGATATTGATTTTATCCGTATTCCCGCTTCTCGGCACGCTTACCGGGAGGTCCTTCTGCGGCTGGTTCTGCCCGGAGGGCGCGGTGTTCGAGCTTTTCGATTTCTTAACGGTAAAGATCTTCGGCAGGAGAAGCCTGTTCACAAAAAGGCCCAATGACCCCGGAGAACATGCGAAGAACAGGATGCCCTGCATAATCCTTTCTCTATTCTGTATGATCGCCATTCCGCTTTTTACCGGCATCATGCTTACGGGTTATTTTGTGGCCCCCCGGACAGTGTGGGGGCAGATAATGAACTGGGATTTTACATTCGGCGTGAAGGCGGGGATCATCGGGGTTTCCATCTATCTTTTCATCTCCGCGATGATCGTCCGTCATACACTGTGTAAATATATATGCGGCGCCGGGCTTATGCAGATGTTATTCGGATGGGCCAGCCCCGTTTCATTAAGAATAAAAACAGACCCCGCGAAACTGGGCGCGTGCACGGACTGCAGGCAATGCGAAAAGGTATGCTTTATGAATGTAAAACCGAGGCTGCTTAGAAAAGATATAAATTGCGTAAACTGCGGCGAATGTATCTCCGCGTGCACTAAGGAGCTGGGTAAAGAGAAATGTATATTCAGCTTCGCGCAATCAAGGCATTGCGCCCTGCCTTCAAAAGAACCCGTCAGGAAAGCGGAAGATCCGCCGTTGAATTTCAACAAGCAGCTCAGTGATGAACACCGCGCGAAAACCTTCCGTTAATTTTCATTAGCATGTTTAATGAATGCAGAACAATTATTTATTAGACAACAGCCATGAACTTTGTGGTATACAAAATGAGCTTCATTTTCTAAAATAGCCGCAAATATTCATTCAAGGAGGACTTATCATGGCTTTCGTTTGTTTACGGTATAAGATTGAGAATTACAAGAAATGGAAAACCGCTTTCAATGACGCCTTTGAGATGCGGAAGAAGTGCGGCGAAAGGAGTTGCCGCGTTTTCCGAAGCTCGGACAATCCGAATGAAATGGTCCTTCTACAGGAGTGGGGCAGTGCCGCCAGCGCCCGGAGGTTCATGAAGCTTAAAGAAGTGCGGCAGTGCATGGAAAAGGCCGGGATAGTCGGGAAACGCGAAATCATTTTTTTAAAAGAAGTCCCGCAGTCGGACCAATCAGTACAGTAATACCTGTTACTGACGTTTTGAAAGCACTTCCTTCAGCACAACTGCATTGTTATGTTCGATGTCCTTTGCGGCAAATAAAAGCGTAACGGTCCCCTTTCTTAATTCTTCACGGAGCAGCTTCAAAAGCGCCGGCCTGTCTTTGAGTTCTTCTCTGTACCGTTTTCGAAACTCCGGCCATTTGGCGGGACCATGCGAAAACCATTTCCTCAGCTCATTGCCCGGCGCGATGTCCTTCAGCCACAGATCAATTTTGGCATCCTCTTTTTTGATCCCCCTCGGCCAGAGCCTGTCGACGAGGACCCTCCGGCCGTCGCTGGGGGAAGGAGGATCGTATATTCTTTTTAACCTGACCATTGGATTTTGATTCCAGATGCGTTCTTTTCTATTTCGCTTCCCTGCGCATATCTCTTTCGAGTATCCTGATCAGCATCAACTCTTTTTTCATATTTGTCAGGCCGTACCAGTTTACATAATCAGGATTGGAATGCAATGCGCCCTGAAAGGTCTTCATGCGGTGCTCATAAAACATGTCATTCAATCTTTTTTCGATCATGGACGGTTCGTCAGGCAATTTGAACAGGTCAGGGAAGGCATGAACATAGTCCGGCGGTTTTCTGAGCAAGCCCTCTTTGTATAAGGACGCAACAATGCCGATCGCCTCTGCCATTATCTGATCGGCCTGTTTGATCACCCCTTCAGCCCTTTCAATCTCTGCCTTAACAAAATTAATGGAATGGCACTGATTGCATGCCTTCTCCATTTTGTCACGTTCCTTCTGCCAATCTTCATGTGTAATGCGCAGAAGGTCAGCTTCCTTCCATATATCAAGGCGCGGCGCAGGCCTTCCGTCAGGATCAAGCAAACCGAGCCCTTTGAGAATGGCGGCCTGATCATCAGCCCACTGACTGTCTCCGTAAGATGGGAGCCTCACGGCGAAAAAACCCCACCCCGAGCTGACTGTATGATTGCCGTCCTGCATATGGCAGGTCTGGCAAGTGGGGGCGGAAACCTCTTCGGGAAGGGTCTTGCTCTGCTTCAGCAGGTATCTGACACCGTGCTTTGAAGATGAATATATCTGCCACTGCGGATTGTCGCCGCCGCTGTGGCAGGGGTTACACGCCTGCGGCTCTCTTGCTTCCTTCACGGAAAAGAGATGACGGGTGTGGCATGAGTCGCATGAAGCAACACCGAATTTCCTGCCTGCTTTTTTCAACACCATGATCTCCGTTTCTGTTTTCAATCCTATCTTATGACAGTCGGCGCACATATCAATGTCACCCTCTCCCGCAACCAACTGAAAATGCGCGGTCGGCAAAGCCTTCATCGCCGTCCAGGCCTTTTCGTGCTTGCCGCTTTTGAACTGCCGGACCCGTTCCTTATGGCAGGGGGCGCATGTTTCTATCGTGGGGATCAGAACATTTGCGGTGTCTTTAGCGGACTTGTGTCCGTCCCCGTGACACGCTGAACAGTCAATGCCCTTTTTGCTGTGCCTGCTCGCCTTCCAGTCAGAGACAATATTGGGCGTGGTCTTTCTGTGGCAGTTGACACATATTTGAGCGAAGACAACTGCAGTAAAGATCAGGCATCCCGAGATGATCATGATTATCAGAATAATTTTTTTCATAATAAACTCCCGATAATTTTCTCATACACCTTCCCTTCCACTTCACCAAAGAATGTTTCCTTGACAACGCCGTTTCTATCAACCACGTAAGTGGTGGGCGAGCTGACAAAACCGTATCTTTTCGCGGCCACGGAATAGAGATCAAGAAGAACAGGATAAGTGACCGTCATGCCGGAAAGAAATCCTTCCACATCCTCTTTGGGCTGTCCCACATTTATTGCAAGGACAACAAAACCGTTATCTTTGTATTTGTTGAATACCGTCTCAATGGCCGGCATCTCCCTGACACAGTGATGGCACATGGCCTTCCAGAAACGTATCATGACAACCTTGCCTCTAAAGTCATCGGGGAAAGCCACTTTATTGCCTTTTAAATCAGGCAGTGCAATATCCGGAGCTTGATCTCCGGCGGAAAGAGCAAGGAGAAGAGGGCAAAGGACGATGATGATAATAGCAAGTGCAGTTGTCTTTTTATTCTGACTACTAACTACTATCTTCCGCCTTCTGACTTTCATAAAATGTCCCTCCTGCTGAATACCAAATAACCGCTAAAAGCCGTCAGGAATCCCAGTGCCAATGGATAGGCAATGCCGAACAATATAAAACCTGTCTTGCCGAAATGATCCAGGATAAACCACGATGCCGGGCCGAGCATTGTCAGGTCAGGGTCAAAAAGCGCCATTGAAGCGACCCTGAAGTCCTGAAGTGGGTTAAGAAGGGCAATGCTTATTATAAGCTCAGGGTTTACCTGCTTCTGAAGGAATACCCCTATCAGGACTATATCGATAAACAGAACGAGTATCAGCCATGAAAAGAACGCAATGCCCAGTCCTGTTTCCTGCCGGTTGACCAGAGAGGATATCAGCATCCCGATGCCGAGGAAACACCATGACATGGAGACCAGGAGGCAGCAGTATGTGATAAAGATCTTAAGATCGATGTTCAGCCCCTTTATCCCCGCCCAGAGGGCAGCCAATAACATTGCTGCTAAAATTGGAACGAGGATGACGATGAACCTTCCGGCAATTTTTCCCCAGAAAAAATTACTGAAAGAGACAGGCATTGACAGGAAGTATTCAAGGACACTGGATTCTTTGTCTCCCACAATCGAGCGGACAGTGGTCATCAGGATAAAGATCGGCAGGACAACTACACAGAGCTGGAAATATGTTAACAGGAGCCTGCTTATTCCCGTGAAGCCCATGATCTGTGATTCAGTGATGCCGGTCAGAAAAAGGACTATCACCGCGCCTCCGAAAACAAGCGCATAGAGCCAGAACCATTTGGACGTTATTGAATCCTTAAGCTCGGTCTTTGTTATGAGCAGGAAAGTGTTCATCATGTTTTTGCCGTTCCCGTGTCCCGCGCGATCTTTCCGTAATCCATTTCAATGATCCGGCTGGAAAGAAAACTCAGTTCATCCGCTCTGTGACTTGTAAGAATGACTGTCGTATCTTTTGAGCACCCGGAAAGAAGGTCATAGAATATCTTTCTGCTCTCAGGGTCAAGATTTGAAGTCGGCTCATCCATAAGGATGATATCGTTCCCCCTCCCGGCTGCAATGGATATCATCACCTTCTGTTTCATGCCTCCAGAAAGCTTCATGAAATTTTTATTGACGTCGCCTTCTTTATCAAGGTTAAGGGCGTTTGCGGTCTCCATAATAATCTCAGGCTGTTTGCCGGACATGGCGGCGGCATATTGCATGAGGTCAGCCACTTTCATATTTACCGGCGGGGGAGTTTGAGGCACATATCCGACCCTTTTTAAAATGTCCACCCGGCTCTTGCGGGTATCCATACCGTCGATACTCAATTTCCCGTCGAATGTGTAAAGTCCCAGAAGGCAGCGTATGAAGGTGGTCTTTCCCGAGCCGTTGTGTCCCACGAAAACCACCCTCTCCCCCCTTGATATGGTCAGATTAATATTGTCCAGTACACATCGCCTGCCGAATGATTTTCTCAGACCCTCCGCGATTATCAAACGTTTCTCCTTATCCTGGCTCCTGACTACTGACTACTGATTTCTTTTTCCTGATCAGTACGGGGCATTTATCCTCATCCCAGAAATTCACCTGACACTCAAGGCAGCTTAGACATTCCCTGCTGTTAATAAATCCGTTAGCACTGATCGCGTCAGGCTTGCATGTCCTGGGGCATATCCTGCAGTTCCGGCAGAAATCATATCTCCTGAGCTTTATGAACGGAATAAATTTAAGAAAGGAAGGCATCGCGATCGCAGCGCCGAGAGGGCAGAGGTACCGGCAGAACGCCCTGTAGATTATGACCGAGCCTGCCGTGAGTATCACAAAATATGCGACAAAGTACCACTGCCTTTTCAGTTTAAGAATAAAGGTCCTGAAGGGCTCGATCTCCGTAAGATATTCGGCAAGGAAGAAATTATAAAAGCCTATCCCGATTATTACGACAAACAGCACATACTTCAGATATATCAGTTTCCAGTGGACCTTTTCAGGCAGGCTTAATCTGAATTTCGAGACCTTGTCGTAGAGTTTATTTAAAAGCTCGAGCATTGCGCCGTAGGGACACAGCCATCCGCAGAATACACCTCTCCCCCAGACAAACATGGTCAGGACAATAAACGCAAAGGACAGAAATACAAAGGGCTCAAGAAGGAAAAGTCCGAGTGGGAACTGTTTGCTTTCTGCCGCTGTGTGCAATATCAGGATATTCGCCGTAGACGGCTGCGCCTTAAGTGCTATTCCTCCGTATACGAATGAGACGCACAAGATACTGTACTTGATCAGGTCCAGCGCGGTCTTATTTTTTACAACCCTGTCCTTGAAGATCATCGTGAGAAGTATTATCAGCAGGAAGACTGAAAAGGCGATGATATGCCCGATCTTCTCCTGCCAGACCTGTAACCAAAGCTGCTCAGAGTCCATTTTATTATTTCTCTAAAAATTGCTCCGGGATTTTATATTCAGCGCTGAAGGTCCTGTATGTTTTTTTGCCTCCCACGTAATAGGGCAGGATAAGATTAAGCTTAAAGGGATCGGCCTGCTCAAAATCTTTCTCCTTAATATAAAACACACCGCCTTCCCTGACCGGGGGCGCGCCTTTGGCGTTTATGTCAGGCGCGTTCTCATAATCCTCTCCCGTAAAGAATATTTTCCTGCCGCCCTGTTCAAGTTCAAAGGTGCTGAATATCCCTCCGTAGGCAAAGCCCGTGCCTTTAAAAGAGCCGGCCTGTGCGGCGATGAATATTGCCGAGTCCTCAGGCCTCAGCTCTTTTACGGTCTCATTATAGGTTCTGTCTCCGAGGATATTCCTCCCGATCGAAGGAGGCGTCACAACACCAAAATACAGGTTGATGTAAACATCTTCTCCCTTTAAGCCGAGTGCGCTGTTTTTGACGGTAATATTTTTAAGCGCCCCGGAACTTAACAGTTCATCCCATGAAAGGGCGGAATATTTTTTACTGATCCTGCCCGCCTGCTTCTTTGCGGTCTTTTCAAGGCCCGTTGCGTCCGCAACACCCCTCGCGCTTCCGAGTATGGTTGCTGTCTGTACAACAGCGGTGACAGTGGCCCCGGTAATTGCGTCCATGGTTACCTCCCTGCCGACTGTCAGGGTGTCTTTTATATTCCTGCCGACATATTGTTTTAAGAACTTATTGTAGTCTTCATCGCTGATCCCTATCATGAAAATAGGCTCCGAATAAGCAATGATCTTCACGCCCGTTAATACCCCGTTAGTGTCCATGCCGATAAGTGTCTCCAGGGGCTTGCTTGAATAACCGACAAGTTTCGGCGTCCAGTCCATTGACAAAAAGACATATCCCGCAAGCTTGCCGTCCTTATGGCCCTCCCAATAGCCTTTTTTGGGAACAAACTTGTCCGCGGCAAGAACGTCTTCGGGTTTATATTTAAACCTTCGTTCTACAAATCCGTCTCCTGTAAGCGGAAGACAAAGACTGACAAACAGAAATAATAACAGCCAACATCTTTTCATGATCTGCTCCTTAATGCTGTATTCCCGAATACGGCAGGGGGACCGCTCCTTTCCTGCCCCTTCTCTCTTCCAGTAATTTGCTCGCCGCGATCCTCTCGTTCAGTCTCTTTCTTATCGCGTCCTCATCCTTCCATGCGTATCTTGCCGCATGTCTGAGGGGCTTTTCATCGACAAGCGCGAGTTCAGGCTCTGAGAACGGCGCAAGCCTTTCCAGAAAATCCATGAATGTCATTACAACTGCCCCCCTGAAAAACTGGAGCGCGGGATTATTCACCCAGAGCTGGTCTGCGTATATAAAGTATTTGTACGGGGTGTCTCCAACCCCGTCCCTGTCGCTGTCAAACCCTTCGTATTTGTCCCAGTAGTTTCTTTCCCATGAACCTTTTGCAAGCCCCCTCGTCCCTGATACGGTCACGTCCTGTATGTTCCATTTAAAGATATTCCCTTCAAATATATTGTTTACACGTGTGCCGTCTGTAACAAACGACACCGCCTCGTTGTTGAAGACCAGTTCGTTGTTAATAAAATAATTATAGGTGTCAGGCTCAAACGGCGACTGGTCCACGCCGATGCCGCGTGAACAATAGATTATCCTGTTGTTTTTGCAGACGGTCTCGGAAGCCTCCTTGAGCCCTATGCCCATGCCCGTTGCGCCGGGAGACCTCATTATCGTATTGCCTTCAATAACTATCCCGTTGGAGTACATGTTATAGATGCCGACGGAATTATTATTGAAGGTATTATTTCTTACAAAATTGACGTCGGAGAACATGAAGTGAAGGCTGTACCTTGAATTGGTCACTGTGTTGTTCTCAATGTTGTTGCCCATCGAATACCAGACAACGATGTCCCGCGAATCTGTAATCTTGTTGCCTGTAAAATTATTATTATCGCTCCACCATACCCATATCCCGTCGCCCCGCAGGCCGAGGTCATAGGGCAATGATGAGATCTCATTGTCCTTTACCAGATTGCGATGGGAATTCTGGAGGTTTATCCCGAAGAGACTTTTTTCGATCTTATTGTTCGTTATTTCACAGCGTGAGGAATCAAAGAGAGCAATGGCCGCGTCTATCATGTCGTGCCTGTCCCCCGTATTGATCACCTTCAGATTTTTTATCCTGACACTGTTGGCCTTTATGATGATCACCGTGCCCTTCTTCTGCCCGTCTACCGTCGCTTCGCCGGCGCCGTCGATTGTGAGGGGTTTATTTATCACCACAGGGCCGGTGTAAACATTCCTGCCAAGCACAATGGTTGAATTTTCAGCAGCATGGTCCACGAGCTCCTGCAAGTTTGCCTGCGTTGTTTCCTGTTTCGCGGCGGCAGATATACTCAGGAGAAGAACGAAAATACAAAGACCGGACAGTTTCTTAAGATCCATCCATTATTTCTTCTCCTTTTTCTCCCCGCGCTTCTCTTCCTTCCTTTCAGCAGGCTTTGCCAAAGATTTAAGGTACTCATAAATAAGCTCCGCGTCTTTCGGCTCAACGCCCTGCTCCGGCATATGGAGATTGAATGCCTCGATCATGTCCTTTACCATGGGCTCGTCATAATGTTTTTTTGGATTGAGGATAAAATCGATTATCCAGTCTTTGGGCCGGTTTTCTGTGACGTAGGTCAGATCGGGGCCGTTCCAGTCTTTACCCGGCACATGACAGCCCGAGCAGCCGTACGTGTCAAATGCCTCTTTGGCCTTATCGGGCTCTGTTCCTGCAATTGACAAAGCTCCGGCCAGAATACAGCCCGCCACGATGAGAAGCAGTAGAAAGTTTTTCACCGGTTTATGACCTCCTTCCAAATCTCCCCCTTTGGAAAAGGGGGATTAAGGGGGATTTTTTAATTATAGTGTTTGCAAATCCCCCCTCACCCCCCTTTGCTAAAGGGGGGAATATATATGAGGAATCATTAATAAAATTATTCCTTTTTGAAGCCCCGCCTTGCATGGGGGAGCTTCACTTCTGCTGTGCCGCTGCTTCAGCGTCCACAACCATCTTCTGCGCCAGCAATCCCTGGGTTGCAACCTTCACCTGGTACTGCCAGTACTGATTGGCCCAGCCGTATGCCTTTTCCCATTCGCCCCTGGCGGCAAGCGCCTCGGCCTTCTTCTTTGCCTCCTCGCCGTAACCGGCCTGATCGAGGGCGTCTTCCACTGTATTTTTTGCGGTGGGATAATTTTCATAATGATGGTCTTTCAGCCACTGGACCACCCCGTCAATTACTTTCTGGGTATCCGTGCATTCTTTCATCTGTTTTTCATACCCTGCCTTGTAATCAACTTCCTGCGCAGCCGCATGAAAGGCAAACGGCAGTGTTATCAATACAAAGAATATGAAATATCTCAAATGTCTCATGTCTTGCCCTCCTATGGCTTTACAAGAAGGTAACCCATCATTTCGAGGTGGAGCGCTGAACAGAACTCTGTGCAGTAGTACGGATATACTCCTTCTTTATCTGCTGTAAATTCAAATGTTGCGGTCTTTCCCGGCTCAAGGCTCATATGAGCGCTGTAGCCGTATATGCCGAAGCCGTGTGTTTCATCTTCCGCCCTCTCAAGGTTAGTCACATGGATAATGACCTTGTTGCCTTTCTTCACCTCGATACGCTCAGGATTTATATGGCTTCTTATGGATGTGGCAAACACTTCGACAACATTACCCTTGCGGACGATCTTTTCCTTGCCTGCCATTGTCGCATATGAGGATGCTTCTCCTGTCCTGAAATCGGTGCCAGTCTTATAGCGGACTACTGGCTTCAGCAGTTTCGCGTTGATTATGGAGACATTATGCGGTTCTCCAATCGGTATCGGCAAATCGTAAAGCAGTTCCAGTTTGTCGCCTGTTATGTCAATGAGCTGGTGGTTTTGAGGATGCAATGGGCCGATCGGATTAAACCGGTCCACCGCAAGTTTGTTAAGCGCGATCAGATATTTCCCCTGCGGTTTTACTGTGTCGCCATGCGGAGCTACAAGATGGCCGATGTTATAATGCACCTGGATCTTGTCGAGTACCTGCAATTTTTTGAAATCCCACTTCACAACAGCTGAATCAACATAAAGGGATGTGTATACAATTCCATCCTGTGAATCATATTGCGTATGCAATGGGCCAAGGCCGAGCTGTACCTGCCCGTAAAGCGCCTTCTTGAGATCGAGTATGGGGATGCCGAACGGGTCCTTCCCCGCGAAATCCCTGCTGTCAATGAGCGTCTTTATCTTCTGAAAGTCATAAACAGAGGCGTGAGTGTCGAGTTTCCCGCAGACGATCATGTACTGGCCTGTCGGGTCTACATCAACGCCATGCGGACTTTTGGGCTCGGGGACCAGAAACAGGAGCCCCTTTTTGACAAGTGTGTCAATTGGAACAACTTTATGGCCGTTAATGACTTTGAAATTTCCTGCGGCTACTTCACTCTCTACGCCCTTCCAGTTAATCACATGCAGATAGTCGGTATCTCTTGCCGACATGCCGGCCTCATTAGGTGCGTTTCCTTCCTCTATACCGCCCGTGTACATTTCTGAATTAAATGAGTTTGTGAACGCCCACCCGTCCGATACGAGCTTTCCCAGATCAGCAAGGTCCTGCATGTACGGCGGAAGTTCCACGGAGAAGGAATTCTTTTCGTCGATCCTTCCTTTGCTCCTGTCGAACTTCCAGAAGGTCATTGCGCCCCGGTATTTTTCCTTGTACCTGGAGATCGGATAGTATTTGTTCTCAAGAGGCGCTGCATACTGTGAGGTTTCTATCACGTAATCAGTATTCGGCGTTACAAACGCCCCGCCGTGGTCTGACTTCATGACCGGATTTTTCACAATCTGTTTTGTGGTGAAGTCTTTGAGGTCTATGACCGCAACCCTTGCATGCGCCTTGTCATTGATAAAGGCATACTCGCCGTCATAGTCGCCGTTGGTCTCTGAAAAATGCGGGTGGTGTGTATCTCCCCAGTTCACGTCCTTGCCGTTGACCCTTCCGCCTGCAAGTATCTCCCTGCTTTCCTGGTCATAGCCGTATCCCTGCCAGGGCTCAGGAGTGAATACGCCGACGACCTTCAGGATACGCATCGAAGGCACGCCGTAGACAATCACCTGCCCGCTCTGTCCGCCTGATGACAAGGCAATGTAAGGGTCATATTTGCCTGTCGGCGTATAGGTCTTTGCCGCGGCAAGTATGTCCTTTTCGGTAAGCCCTCTTTCTTTCATCACAGCTTCCAGCGATTGCGCCCTTTGCTGTGTAAGTGCGGGGACCGTAAACAGGCCAAGCAGGATTATTACTGCCAATGCCAACAGGTACCACGTCTTATAGGTTTTTTTAAATTTTGCCATTTCCCCCTCCTTTCAATGAAGGATGAAAGTACGTTAAGTGATTGAATTGATAAAGTTGTTTGTTTATTTAGATAGATACTCTTTTACTCACCTCCCTGTAAGAGAAGGCTATCACCATGCCATGCTATGTCAAATTAAATTTGCTTATCTGTTTATTGGAAAAAAATAAGTTAGGGGAATAAAAGCAGATGTAGTAAGGAAGACCCTTTCAGGTTCACTTTAAAAAAATAACCCTGCGCCGGTAAAGCAGGGTTATTGAGATAAACAGGAAAGTTAGATATTTGTTTAAATTCTAATGTTGATGCACTTCCGGCCCGGGCGTCTCCGCTCCCTCGTGATGTTCAACTTTAGCAGTCGCATCATTGTATAAACGTTCTACGTAATGGGTGAACACAACATAGGCTTCAACATATTCCCTGCCTGCCTCGACGCTTTCACCGGCATGTTTTTTGGTCTCTTTTGCGTGTGCAAATTTCTCCCGTATCCCTTTTGCGACTGCATCGGTTACATGTTTCACAAGCGTATCCGCAGAACCGCTTTCCAGCGCCTTGTCTGATTCCACAATGACCGGCTCAACAGCTTCGCCGGGTTTCAGTCCCGTGTAAGGCGCTCCTTCACCTGCGCGATGGACCCGCACAAGAGTTTCAAAGAAATACATGTCCGCAAGTTCTTTTGCCTCTTTGCCCTGTTTCCTGACGGCCAATGTTTTCTTGAAGGCTTCGTTTATCTCCCCCTCATTTTCCTTCTTCACCCATTTCAGAATCTGCTTGATGTCGCTTTTTTCAAGCGCTACTCTCGCTTCCTTCACCACTGGCCCTTCAAGGGTGTCACAGTGGGCACTGACAATATTAGGAGTAAGTCCAAAAACAATAATTGATATATCAAATATAAGTATTGATACGTTTCTGATAAAATTTAACTTTGCAGTCATTTTATCCTCCTTTTGTTTTTTTTATGGTTTACGTCAAAAGTCTATCATCTGTGAAATAAATTGCAACAGAAAAAAATTTTAATAATATCAAATCTCTTAAACCTAATTTTTATTGTCCGGGAGCCCTATTTCTTATCCAACTCCTCCCTTATCTTTTTGAGAAGGTCTATCGGCGATACCGGTTTAAATATCAAGGTCATCTCTTTTTCCAGCAGTCCCTTCTGCTGAATGATGTCGGCAGTATATCCGCTTATGAATATTGCCCTTATGCCGGACTTTATCTTCCTGATTTCATCAAATGCCGCTTTCCCGCTTTTCTTCGGCATTATAAGATCAGATAAAAAAAGCTCTATGATGTCCTTGTGCTCCAGGAACTTACTCACTGCATCTTCTCCGTCCGCTGCCTCTATTACCTTATAGCCGAATTCATCGAGTACGGATTTTGTAAGCTGTCTCAATGATTCATCATCCTCCGCAAGGAGTATCACTTCAGAGCCGCGCTGGGGATATTCAGTCTTTGAGGTCATGCCCTCTGACTGAATATCTTCCGCTATTAACGGCAGGTAAATCCTGAATATTGTGCCCGCCCCGGGTTCGCTGTAGACATTAATGTATCCTTCATGCTGTTTAATGATTCCATAGACTATAGAAAGCCCGAGCCCCGTGCCCTTCCCCGGCTCCTTTGTTGTAAAGAACGGTTCGAATATTTTTTGCTTCGTGTTCTCATTCATGCCTGTGCCGTTATCCGTCACTGTTATGAGAGCGTATCTTCCGGGACTGCCGTATCCATGCGCCCTTATGAATTCGTTATCAATCCTGCTCTTTTCTGTTGCAATTGTAAATGTACCTCCTTTCGGCAGGGCATCCCTTGCGTTTGTTGCCAGATTTATTAAAACCTGCTCAAGCTGCCCTGAGTCGGCAAGAACCTTCAGGGCTTCTTCACTCAGCATTGTTCTGACTTTTATATCCTCTCCCATTATTCTTAACAAAAACTTTTCCACTCTCTTTATTATCCCGTTAAGGCCGACCGGCTTTTTGTCTGTTATCTGCTTTCTGCTGAAGGCGAGAAGGCTTTGCGTGAGGTAAGATGCTTTGTCTGTTGCCTCAAGCATATGTTCTATATTCAGGCGCAGCGGATCGTCATTTGCCATCTTCAGAAGGGTGACATGCCCGTAGCCGATTATCGCTGAAAGAATATTGTTGAAATCATGTGCGACCCCGCCGGCAAGCTGCCCTACGGCCTCCATCTTCTGGGCCTGGCGCAGTTGCTCTTCGAGCTTTTTCTTCTCGGTTATGTCAACCAATGAAGCCATCATGCAGATTGGCTTCCCCTCATCGTCTCTGACCATATTGGCCGATAACTCAACAATAAACGCGGAACCGTCTTTTCTCAGGGCCCCCCGCTCTCCTGCCCATTCTCCTTTATTCCTCAGCGCTTCAACTATCTCAGTCGACTTGTCTTTTACCTGCCAGAACTTTGTGCAGTGCATCCCAAGGACTTCATCCTCACTCTCGTATCCCCATAATTTAAGGAAAACAGGATTTACATAAGTCAGATTGGCTTCAAGATCGGCAAGGACCATCGCATTGGTGGATGATTTAATGGCCCAGTCCATGACCTTCAGCCTTTTCTCCATCTTTTTCTGTTCGGTAATGTCTCTGGCGATGTGAACGCCGCCGGTTACTTCGCCCTTATCATCAAGAATGGGGGAGACTGTTACCAATAACGGCCGTCCGATATGCGGGTCGTCAATCTCGACGGTCTCGGTTCTTTTTGATTTCAGCATCTTGTCGAGAGGACACTCAGGCCATTTCCCCTGGGTACCGTGAAAAATCTTGTAACAATGTTCTCCAACAAGATCTTCAGGTTTTATTCCCTTGAAATCAGCCAATGCCTTGTTCACTTTCGTGCACCTGAAATCCTTGTCATGCACAGAAACAAAATCCGATATCGAGTCAAAGGTGTGCTGCCACTCGGTTGCCGCTCTTTTTAACAGTTCATCTGTACGCTTATGCTCTGTAATGTCTCTTGCAACCTCAATTCCGGCAATGATCTTCCCTGACGAATCCCTTATCGGGGATGCGGTAATTTCAACATGGAGGATGCCCCGTTCAGTTGCAGCGCTCCTCTCGGTTGTATGGCTCATGCCATCCTTAAAAGCCATATCAACAGGGCAGCCTTCACAGACTTCGTCCCTGCATTCGTAGACTTTGTAGCAATACTCTCCAAGGTGATCGCCGATAAGTTTCCTGTGTGCCTGATTTTGATATAAGACCCTGAAATCGGTGCCCTGAATGCTCACGGCGTCTCCAATGACTTCGAGTATCCCCTGTTTTATCATCTCGTCAATCTGATCTTTTACTGCTTTGTCTTGGTGTTCCATTTTTGACCTCCCAAAGTATCTTACCCAAGCCTCTTTTTAAACCTTAGAGAGCTCACAGTTATAACCGCTGTGCCTAACAGAAGCAGAGATATAATCTGCGGCCACAGTATGTTTATCCAGTTGCCTTTCAGGAATATGCCCCTTATTATTACGAGAAAATATCTGAGCGGATTTATATATGTGACATACTGAATAAGCTTCGGCATGTTCTCAATGGGAAACATAAAGCCTGACAGCAGGACGGCGGGGATATAGAAAAGAAAGGTCGCCATCAGCGCCTGCTGTTGGGTCTTTGAGATAGTAGATATAAAAAGCCCGATACCCAGCACCGACAACAGATAGATAGCTGTCGTTAATGGCATCAGAGATATTGACCCCTTTATCGGAATATCAAACCAGAGTATCCCCACTGCGGTCACGAGAAACATGTCAAAGAAACCTATTGCCGCGAAAGGGATTGTCTTGCCAAGCATCAATTCCACCGGTTTGAGGGGCGTGACCATAAGTTGTTCCATGGTGCCTATCTCTCTTTCCCTGACAATAGCCATTGAAGTAAGAAGCAGGCAGGTCAGCATAATTACAATTGAGATGACGCCCGGCACATTATAGTTTTTGCTTCGCAGGTCGGGATTGTACAGTGCCCTCGACCGTAAATCGATTCCAGACCTCAATGCGCCGGTCTGCTGCTTGCCCGAATCCTTTGCGTATTTCGTAATGATCCTGCTGGCATAATCCATTGCGACAGTTCCGGTATTGGAATCTGTACCGTCAATAAGTATTTGAATATTTGCCGGAGATCCCTTTTTTAGATCTGATGAAAACCCCCTGTTTATCTGGATAGCTGTGACAACCTTGCCCTTGTCCAGTAGATATTGGGCCTCGTCAGGTGATTCGGTAAAATATCTGATGCTGAAATATCCGGAAGATTCCAGCCTCCTTGCAATTTCCCGGCTCTCATACGATTTATCAAGATCATAAATGGCAGTTGAGATGTTATTCACATCAGTCGTAACTGCATAGCCGAAGGCGAGTAACTGCATTATAGGAGTAAAAAAAACAATCGCCTTCATCCGTTTGTCCCTGAAAATCTGGATGAACTCCTTTATCACCATATTTTTTGTTCGTTCAAACATTTCTACGCAATCCTCTTTTTGAATTTTCTGTTTGCAAGCAAGAATATCGTCAGGCCAAACACAACAAGAAGCGATGATTCAAACATCAGGAGGTTCAGGGGAGTTCCTTTAAGAAAAATGCCCTTCAGTATCGATACAAAATATCGGGCGGGAATTACATATGTAACAATCTGGAGCGCTTTCGGCATGTTTGATATTGAGTACATAAATCCTGAGAGCAGAAATGCCGGAAGAAATGTTGCGATCATCGAAATCTGGCTTGCAACAAGCTGGGATTTTGCCGCAATTGATATTAGTATTCCCAGGCTAAGTCCGCCGAAAAGGAATATGGATGAAAGCGCGGCGAGCAAGACGATACTCCCTCTTAGCGGAACGTCAAATATAAAGACGGCCACCAGGACAGATACCGCCACATCAATAAAGCCGATGAGAAAATAGGGCATCAGTTTTCCGATTATCAGTTCCGGTTTTTTAACCGGCGTGGAGATCAACTGCTCCATGGTCCCCCTCTCCCATTCCCTTGCGATGGTAAGGGAAGTCAGGAGCGCTGCAATTACTGCCATTATTACGGCGATAAGTCCGGGGATTATGAAATTCCTTGACTTTAATTCCGGATTATACAAGACCCGGACACGAGGCTCTATGAGAGGTTTTATTCGTCCACCTTTTATTCTTTGTGAGTAGAGTTCAGAGATTGCGGATATATATCCAAGCGCAATGGTTGCCGTATTTGAATCGCTTCCATCAACAATCGTCTGAAGCCCTGCATTTTTACCTGCTTTTATATTTTTGGAAAAATCAGATGGTATTGATATGGCAATCTGCGCCCTGCCGGAATCAAGGTAGCTGTCAATGTCTTTGTTTGTATATGCATTGCCGACAACCGTAAAATAGCCTGATTCCCTGAACTGCGCAACAAGTTCCCTGCTCAGGCTGCTTTTATCAAGGTCATATACGACTGTCCTGAGGTTGTTCACGTCAAGGGTTATTGCATATCCGAAGATAAAGAGGAGTATAACTGGCATCATGAATGCCATTGCAAGGCTCAAGGGATCACGACGTATCTGGATAAGTTCTTTTTTTGCTATTGCTTTGATTCTCAATAATTTCATATCACGACACCTCGATAAGTGTCACAAATACGTCTTCCAGAGAGGGCATGATCCTCTCTATCCGGTTTATTGAGAATCTCCCGCCCATGAGTATTTTCCTGATACGGGGGATTTCCAGACGGCTGTCCCGGACGGTCACGTGAAGCAGGCTGCCGAAGATTGCCGCATCCATCCCGCCCCTGTTCAGGGCTTCCATGGCGTCAACAACCCTGTCAACGTCGATTTCAAGCACGTCATATGTCATGTGCTTTTGTTTCAGCTCATTGGGCGTGCCCCCGGCAATGATCTTCCCCCTGTAAATGAGGGCAAGCCTGTCGCAGTAGTCGGCTTCGTCCATGTAGTGCGTGGTGACGAAGACCGTTGTACCCCTCTGTGACATTTCATAGATGAGGTCCCAGAATTTCCGTCTCGAAACAGGGTCAACCCCTGACGTGGGCTCGTCAAGAAATATAATAGGAGGCTCATGGAGGATTGCGCAGCCGAGGGCGAGCCTCTGTTTATGACCGCCCGGGAGAGTCCTTGTAAGGGTTGTTCTCCTGTCTTTGAGCCCGGCCAATTCCAGCGCCCATTCCATGCGTTCCCTCTTTCTATCGCCCTTCACGCCATATATCCCGCTGAAAAACCGTATGTTCTCTTCCGCGGTCAGGTCATCGTAAAGGGAGAATTTCTGCGACATGTAGCCGATATTTTTCTTTATTTCTTCCGATTCCTTCATGATGTCATAGCCGCCCACAGAGCCATTCCCGCCAGTGGGCAGCAGGAGACCGCAGAGCATTTTGATGGTTGTTGACTTGCCTGCGCCATTGGGCCCGAGGAATCCGAATATCTCACCTTTGTGGACCTTGAGGCTGATATTGTCGACTGCGACAAAATCGCCAAACCTGCGTGTCAGACTTTCAACACTTACTGCCGCTTTATCTTCTCTCATTGTCACTCCACCGCTGAAATAAAGATGTCTTCCATGGACGGCAAGATATCCCTGTAATTCTCAATCACGATTTTTTCAGTCATAAGGCCGTCTATAATTTTCTGCATGATCTTTTTGTCCGTAAGAGCAATATGAAGCCTGTTGCCGTACATACCGACACTTTTTACGCCGTCAATCTTTTTTATAATGTTCGCGGCCTTTCTCGAGTCATCGGACCACAGTTCCACCATCGGCATGCCCAGGGTTTTTTTGATCTCCCCCGGGGTATTATTCATGAGTATCGTTCCCTTATGAATAAGCCCGACTCTCGTGCACCGTTCTGCCTCGTCCAGATATGCAGTAGAGACAAGAACGGTCACGCCTTCCTTTAAAAGCTCGTACAGGATTTTCCAGAAATCCCTTCGTGATACGGGATCAACTCCGTTTGTCGGTTCATCAAGAAACAGGACATCAGGCGTGTGTATTAAGGCACATGCAAGACCAAGCTTCTGTTTCATGCCGCCGGACAGCTTCCCTGCCGGGCGTTCCTTGAACGGCGTAAGATTGCTGAATCCAAGGAGTCTCTCAATTCGTGCGGGGCGTTCTTTTTGGCGGACTTCATAGAGGTCCGCATAAAAAATCAGGTTTTCCATCACCGTGAGTTCTTCATAGAGTCCGAACCGCTGGGACATGTACCCGATTTTCTCTTTCAGCTTTTCGCCCTCTTTGATAATAGAATGACCTGAAACCCAGGCCTCACCCGAGGTCGGCTCCATTATCGCCGTTAAAAGCCGCATGATGGTCGTCTTGCCTGCGCCGTCAGGGCCGACAAGTCCGAACAGCTCGCCTTTTTTAATCTCAAAACTGAGATTGTTGACGGCGATGTTATCGCCGAAGGCTTTTGTGAGATTTTGGGTGTTAACTGCAACCGGTACATTCATCGTAAAAATATTCTCACATCAGCAGGCATCCCCGGCTTTAATTCATCGTTGACATTTTTCACGCTTATCTTCATGCCAAAGACGAGTTTGACCCTTTCTTCCTGCGTCTGAATATTTTTGGGAGTAAATTCCGCCTCGGATGATATATATGTCACCGTTCCTTCGTAAACTTTGTCGGGATATGAATCGACTTTGATCTCCGCTTTTTGCCCGAGCTTCACATGCCCGAGTTTGTCTTCTTTTACATATACCTTGATCCACGGATTTTCGAGAGCTCCTATGGTATAAACAGGTGAGCCTGATGAAACAGTCTCGCCGGCTTCAATGATTTTTCTTAATACCACGCCTGAGACAGGGGAGTGTATCATTGCATCCTTCAGTCTCTCTTCAGATACTTTTAATGCAGCCTCAGCCTGACGAACACGGCTTTCTGCAGCAACTATTTCTTCTTTCCTTGGACCTTCTTTTACGAGACTCAATGCCTGAAGCGCTTTTTGATGCTGGGCAACAGCTACATCATATGTCTTTCTTGCCGCATCCATTTGCTGCGCTGAAATTGCCCCATTTTGATAAAGAACATCCGCCCGGTTGTAGTCTTTTTTTGCCTTGCTGAGTTCTGCCTCGGCATATCCTACATTTGCCTCTGCCTGGCTGATCTCCTGTTGTCTGAAGCCTGCCTTTAGCTCCCCAAGTCTTGCGACAGTTTCATTCAGATATGCCTTGCTTTGTGAAACAAGGCTTTCAAGTTCAGAGCTGTCAAAAACAGCAAGCCTGTCACCTTTTTTAATCTTTTGACCTTCCTCAACAAAAAGCTCCGCGACCCTTCCCGGATATTTAAACCCGATGTCGGTTTCCGTCGCTTCCACATTTCCCGACAGAACGAACTCACCGTTGCTGCTTTCTTTAGTAAGCCTGTTTATTAATAAAGTTCCTCCGATTATCAAAATAACAATCCCTATCATCAATAATTTCTTTTTCATTCAGTTTCCCCCAATTGATATATATCTTCTCCGACGGCTTTTCTCAGTGATGCTGCTGCTATATTTTTATCGTAAACCGCCTGGTAATAATCCGCCTCCGCTCTCAGCAGTAAAGTCTGAGCATCAAGCACGTCCGTGTTTGTGCCCGAGCCTGTTTCATATTTCAGTCTCTCTATACGGAGGTTTTCTTTTGCGGATTCAATGGCAACTACGCCAACATCTATCCTCTTTACGGCATTCTCCATATTCAGATATGAATCATTTATTTCACGCATTATCTCTTGCCTCGATGATCGCTCTTCTTCTCTGACCTTTTCAGCTTCTTTTTTGTCCTTATTTACTTCAGCACTTATAATCCCTCCATCGAAAATGGGCACAGACAGTCTTATCGCAAGGTTCCAGTTTTCCCGGAATTCAAAATCATCTCCTGACCTATCGGTGTATTCACCGGTGAGATTGACTGAAGGGTAACGTTTTCCTTCTGTTAATTTAATCCGCTCTGCAGCTATTTTCTGCCTTTTTAAGACCGCCTTATAGTCAGGTCTCCGGGAAAGGGCTTTTCTGTATGCTTCTTCAACAGATGTGTAGTTATCATCAAAATAATGTCCGTGAACTACCGAAATCCTCATGTTCGTATCATCAATACCCATAAATGTTTTCAGCAGATAATAGGCGCTCTCGATATTATTTTTGATAATGAGGGTGTTTTGACTTGCGTGGGCAAGTTCGGTTTCCGTCTTCAGGAGCTCAACTCTTGCAGCAGCGCCTGCCTTAAGGAACAATTCAACATTTTTCCTGTGTCCCTCAATCTGCTTCTCTGACGCTTCGCTCGCCTCAAGAAGCTTCTCAAATTGTAATATCTTGAAATAGATACTCGTGAGATTATGGGCCAGTTCCTGCCTGCTCATAACAAGAATATCTTCTGAAAGATACTTTTTCAGTTCTGCAATCCTAACGCCTCTGTCAAGCCGTCCGCCTCTATACAAAGGCACTGCCAATGATATGCCGTAATCATAAATGTTGTTGTCAAATTCCGGAAATGCTGAACCTGAAAGAGGAGAGCCGGAGATCGGTGTTATGGGTGAAGCATACCGTGACCTTGCGACGCCGCTGTTAAAATCCAGTCTCGGCATTTTTTCACCTTTTGCCTTATCAATCCCATATGTTTCTATCTCTATGTTCCTGCTTGCCTGTATGATGTTGGGGTTATTTTTGAGGCCAAACTCAATTACCTCTTTTAGGGTAAATGACTTCGCATCATCTGCTGCAAAAGCCGTATGCGATGCAAGAATAACGCATAATGTAATAAATACCATCTTCATCTCTGTCTCCGTTTACCGCTTAAAGGTCACTTCACCCTCAAACATTTCTCGAAATTGTTCCACATCTTTTTCCCTTCTGCAACAAGTGAAAATGAAAAACCTTCCAGGGACCACCTCAGCACAGTTATCTGTATCATGCCTATAAGCATGAGGGCGGAAATCATCGGCTCTATATCTTTATTGACTGTGCCTGTTTTCTGACCTTCTTTGATAAGAGATTCAAGCGCTGAAAGATATGAATTAATCGAATGCAGCAGTTTTCCCTTCAGTTTTTTATTCCCGATATGCATTTCCTCGGAAAAGAGAAGACGGGGGATGCCCTCGTTCTTCTCAATGTAAGTGAGATGGAGCATAAATATCTTTTTGAGCTTTTCAACAGGCAAATCGGATTCGCAGGCTTTAAAGGCATTAGAAAGGTTATCTTGAAGGCCTTCTCCGATCTTTTCCGCGGTAAGGGCGAGAATCTCATCCTTGCCTTTGAAATGTCTGTAGAGATTGGCCTCCGATATCCCCACTTCATTTGCAATGGCGGCGGTTGTTAGTCCGTTGACGCCTTTTTTAGCGATGATCCGAAGGGTCGCCTGCGATATCTGGTCACGCCTGATATCTTTTGCCATCTTTAAAGTGCCTTTTTGCATGACAGCTCCTTTTGTAAGTGAGTATTCACTCACATTTTAATTTATCAAACAACCTTTGTCAAGGGGGTTTCCCAAATTCGCGTAATGCTGCGCCTCTTTAATTTTTTTTACCAAACGGCGTTATTTATTTTGTATAATTGTGCATCAGAAAAATGCGGAATAGATAACCCGCTGGCAAAGAGGAAAGATTTAAATGAGAGGGGACGAACTGCAATGGCCGCAAGAGATACTTCTGGCTTGAGTTCTATTACTCCCCGCATCTCCAAATTTATGAAAGACCGGAAGACATAATCCGCAAGGGACTGACCACAAAATGCAAAGACTATTCGGGTGCAAGATATCCGACAATCGGACAGGAACACACAGAGGCAAGCGACCACTGCCCCACGTCTTTGGCGGTGGAGGTGTAGGAAGCTTTTCTATCAGATAGAATCATCTGTGTTGTAAATAAGAGAATAAAATTCATATTATGATAAAATAAAATTACCCTTTTTAAGGAGGCGAGACATGAACTGGAGAGAGAGAATAACCGTTGACCCGCTTGTATGCCATGGAAAGGCCTGCATTAAAGGTTCACGCATTATGGTATCGGTTATTCTGGATAACCTGGCCGAAGGTGTTAAGGAAGAAGAAATCCTGAAAAGCTACCCGTCGCTGTCCCTTCAAGATATTAAGGCAGCCTTAGCCTATGCTGCCGAACTGTCCCGTGAAAGACTGGTATCCTTACCAGCGTAGTGAAGATGCAATTCAAAATAGACGAAAACCTGCCGATAGAAATTGCGCAGCAACTGATTACTGCCGGATACGATGCAAAAACAGTAATCGAACAACAGTTGCAAGGCGCAAAGGATCCGATTCTTACAGATAAATGCAAGAATGAGAATCGCGTTCTAATTACTCTGGATACCGATTTTTCCGATATCAGGGCATATCCGCCACATGAACTTGCCGGAATAATTATTTTGAGGCTCGGTAGTCAGGCAAGACAACATGTTATAAACGCAATTCAACGAATCATCCCTGTCATTGGCAGTGAACCCCTCAATCAGCGCTTGTGGATTGTGGAGGAAACCATAATCCGCATTCGCGGCAAAGAAGACAAATAAAGGCACACGCGGCTGCCATCAAATTCGTGGCTCCGCTTGCCTTGATATCCTCACACCTCCAGCTCCGCCTCGACTATTCTCCCGAAAACCATCTTGTCTCCTTCCATATCAACCTCCACGACATCGCCTTCCTTAAAAGTGCCGTCAAGGAGTTTTGTGGCAAGGGGGGTGAGGACTTCTTTCTGGATGGCGCGTTTCAGCGGGCGCGCGCCGTAGACCTGGTCATATCCGATCTCCGCGAGATAGGCCTTTGCCTTGCCGGTCAGGACGATGTTAACGTTCTTGTCCTTGAGATATTTCTTCATTCTCTCAATCTGTATCTCAACGATTTTCATCAGCAGTTCTTTTGTAAGCGCGTGGAAGATGATTATCTCGTCCACCCTGTTGAGGAATTCAGGCTTGAAGAATTTTTTCAATTCCTCCATCACGCCTTTTCGTATCTGGACTTCCTCAATCCATTCGGTCAGCATCTCCTGAATGTGTTGGCTTCCGATGTTTGACGTCATGATGACAACAGTGTTCCTGAAATCCACAGTCCTTCCATGTCCGTCCGTAAGCCTGCCGTCGTCAAGCAATTGCAGAAGCACATTGAAAACTTCAGGATGCGCCTTTTCCACTTCATCAAAGAGGATTACCGCATACGGCCTTCTTCTTATCGCTTCTGTTAACTGCCCGCCTTCGTCATAACCGACATATCCCGGAGGAGCTCCGATAAGCCTGGAGACGGTATGCCTTTCCTGATACTCGGACATATCAATCCTTATCATCGCGTCTTCAGCGTCAAAGAGAAATTCAGCAAGCGCGCGCGCAAGCTCCGTCTTCCCGACACCTGTGGGGCCGAGGAAGATGAATGAACCGATAGGCCTGTCCGGGTCCTGAATGCCTGCCCTCGCCCTTCTCACGGCATCCGAGACAGCCTTTATCGCCTCGTCCTGTCCGACCACGCGGAGCCTCAGCCGCTCTTCCATCTTCAGGAGTTTTTCAACTTCGCCTTCAAGCATCCTGCTGACGGGAATGCCTGTCCACTTAGAGACGATCTCCGCGATGTCTTCCTCGTCAACCTCTTCCTTCAGCATCCTGCATTTGCCCTGCGCAAGGAGTTTTCTATTTTCTTCATCAAGCCTCTTCTGGAGATTTAAAAGCGTGCCGTATTTCAATTCAGCGGCCCTGTTGAGGTCGCCTTCACGCTCCGCCTTTTCAGCGCCGAGCCTTGTGCGCTCAATCTCTTCTTTGATCGAGCTTATCTTTCCTATCGCCTCTTTTTCCCTCATCCACTGTGCCTTAAGGCCGTTGCGATTTTCAGTAAGCTCCGCGATCTCTTCATTGATGCGTTTGAGCCGCTCCTTTGAAGCCTCATCTTTTTCCTTCATAACTGCCTGCTTCTCGATCTCAAGCTGCCTCAATTTCCTTTCAAGCTCGTCAAGCTCCGCAGGCATACTGTCTATCTCCATCTTCAGTCTCGACGACGCTTCATCGATGAGGTCAATCGCCTTGTCAGGCAGAAACCTGTCGGCGATGTACCTGTGGCTCAGCACTGCCGCGGCCACAAGCGCTGAGTCTTTTATCTTTACGCCGTGATGGACTTCGTAACGCTCCTTTAATCCCCTGAGGATGGAAATAGTATCTTCAACGCTCGGCTCTTTGATATAAATAGGCTGGAACCTCCGCTCAAGCGCGGGGTCTTTTTCAATATGCTTCCTGTATTCTGAAAGTGTGGTCGCGCCCACGCACCTGAGATCGCCCCGCGCGAGGGCCGGCTTGAGCATGTTTGACGCGTCAATCGCGCCTTCCGCGGCGCCCGCGCCTACGACTGTATGAAGCTCATCAATAAATAAAATCACTTTGCCCTGCGCCTCTTCGATCTCTTTTAAAACCGCCTTGAGCCTTTCCTCAAATTCCCCTCTGTATTTTGCGCCTGCGACAAGCGCCCCCATATCAAGGGAAACAACCCTCTTGTCTTTCAGGCTCTGCGGTACGTCGCCTGATGTGATCCGCTGGGCAAGGCCTTCGGCAATCGCTGTCTTGCCGACTCCAGGCTCGCCGATCACAACAGGGTTATTCTTTGTCCTGCGTGAAAGCACCTGTATGACCCTTCTGATCTCCTCGTCCCTTCCGATAACGGGGTCGAGCTTGCCCCTCTTTGCGAGGTCTGTTAAATCTTTAGCATATCTCTTCAGCGCCTGATACTTGTCCTCAGGCGAGGGGTCTGTCACTCGCTGTGCGCCCCTGATCTCGCGCATCGCGGAAAGAAGTTTATCATCCGTGACGCCGTGGCGTTTGAGGATTTTTTCCACCCGGTTTTTTGTCTTTAAGATCCCAAGGAGCAGATGTTCGACGCTCACATATTCATCCTTTAAATGTTCCGCTTCTTGAAAAGCGCACTCAAAGACATTCTTCAACTCCTGAGTAATATACAGTTGCCCGACAGCCGTGGAGCCAAGCACCTTCGGAAATTTTTCTATCTCAGCGTCAACCTCTTTTCTTAAAGCCGGGACATTGACCTTCAGCGAATTTATGATCTCAAGCGCGATCCCTTCCTCAAGCAGGACATGAAGCAGGTGCTCAACGTCGACCTGCTGATTGCCCTTTTGCTGGGCGAATTCCTGCGCCTTCTGGACCGCCTCCTGACTCTTTATTGTGAATTTATCCGATCTCATCACTCCTCCTCAAATAACTGCCTTATCCTTTTCTGAAATTTATTCCTGATGTCTCTTTCAAGGTAGTCCATCATTTCGTCCATCTCGCGGTTGAGTGTCTCCATCCGGTGTTTCATCCTGAGAATGATGTCCACTCCGGCCCTGTTGACGCCGAGCTCTTTTGTCAGGCTCAGGATCGTCCTTATCCGCTCAAGGTCTTCCTGGGAATAAAGCCTTGCGCCGCCGACCCTTTGGGGATGCAGGAAACCTTCCCGTTCATACAATCTTAAGGTCTGAGGATGGATATCGAACATCTCGCAGACCACGCCGATCATAAATAACGGACGTCTTTTATCGCGCATGATTATTCCTCCGACTCATACGCCTTTGCCAATTCATGCAAGGCCTCTCTGGTTTTGTCAGAGACATTCTTAGGGACAACTATCTTTATCACTGCGAACTCGTCGCCTTTTACTCCCGTCTTCCTACTTGGAATTCCCTTGCCTTTCAGTTTGAACTTTTTGCCGCTGTCTGTTCCGGGAGGCAGGGTCATTGATACTGTGCCGTCGAGGGTCGGCACCTGGATCTTGCCTCCCAGGACTGCCTCGCTGATGGTGACAGGGACATCCGCATAAATATTGTTCCCCTCTCTTTTAAATAAATGGTGGGGCCTCACGCTCAACTCAATATACAAATCACCGGGCGGCCCGCCTTGCGCGCCAGGGCCGCCCATGCCTTTCAACTTTATCCTGCTGCCGGTCTCCGCGCCCGGAGGGATCTTAACTTTTATGGTCTCAGCGGATACATTAGTGCCTTTGCCCCTGCAGGCTTTACAGACTTTTGTCGCAACCCTTCCGCTGCCCTTGCACGCGGGACAGGGCTGACTCATCCTGAAGATACCCCGGCTTTGTTTCACTGAGCCTGCGCCATTGCATCGGGAACATGTCTGCGCGTCTTCAGCTCCGCTGCCGCCGCAGGTTTTGCACGGCACCTCTCTTGTCAGGCTTATCGGTTTTGTCAGTCCTTTATAAGCCTCTTCAAGTGAGATCTCAAGCGACGTGACAAGGTCATCGCCTTTCATCGGCATGTCTTCCTGCCTGAAATTTCTGAACAGGTCGGAAAACATATCTTCGCCGCCGCCCCCGTGCCCGAAATCAAAGCCGCGCCTGCCGGACCCTTCAAAGCCCTGGCCCGGCTCAAACGCGGCCTTTCCGAACTGGTCGTATTCAGCCTTCTTCTTAGGATCGCTCAGTACTTCGTACGCCTCATTAATTTCTTTGAATTTTTTCTCGGAGTTTTTGTCGCCCGGATTCAGGTCAGGATGGTACTTGCGCGCAAGCCGCCTGTAAGCCTTTTTGATTTCCTCGACAGAGGCGTCTTTGCTGACGCCGAGTGTTTCATAATAATCTTGAGTTGCCGTAGACATAATATTTTTTCTTCCTTCCGGTTATCGATTAATGCCTTCTATAAAATAAATAATATCACTTGATACAAACCGTGTCAATATGTGTTATGTAAGACCGCATGGGGACAGCCCTTCTTTTAAATCATATATCACACATGGCAGTGCAAAACAAGATATGTTGTCTTATTACGTCGCTATCCTTCACGCTATGAGAGTTGTCGCGCTTTTTTCTGTTGCGCATTACCGACGTTTTGCGTATGATATTTTCCATCACCCCACTTTTCTTTTAAGGAGAATTAGAAAAATATCATGGCGGCAAATAACTTCAGGGAAAAAGCAAATTTCATCTGCTCAATCGCTGACTTGCTGCGCGGGCATTATAAACAGGCTGACTATGGCAAGGTGATTTTGCCTTTTACCGTGCTGAGGCGGCTGGACTCAGTGTTACAACCTACCAAAAAAATGTACTGGTTGCCTACGAAAAGCATAAAGGCAAGAAGCCTGAAGTTCTTGAGCCGATTTTAAATAATGCTGCAAAAGCCAAATTTCATAATCGAAGCAAATTTGACTTTGCTGAATTGGCCAAGGACCACAACAACATTGCCGCGAACCTCCGCAATTACATCAAGGGATTTTCAATTAGCGTTCAGGAAATCATTGAATATTTCAGCTTTGAAGATCAGATAAGAAAGCTGGACGAATACGATTTACTGTATTTGATAGTGAAACGTTTTGCTGAGTTTAACGGAGTGTTTAAAGATGTGGACTCTATCCATATGGGCTATATATTTGAGGAGCTCATTCGCAAGTTCGCTGAACTAAGCAACGAAACTGCCGGAGAACACTTCACCCCCCGTGAGGTCATCCGCCTTATGGTAAATCTGCTGTTTGTAAACGATAAAGCAATTCTGCGCAAACAAGGGATTGTTAAAACAATGTATGACCCTGCTGGCGGAACAGGCGGTATGCTTTCGGTTGCAGAGGAATATTTGCATGAATTGAATCCTGATGCAAAGCTGGAAGTATTCGGGCAGGAGATCAATCCTGAGTCCTACGCCATATGCAAATCTGATATGCTCATCAAAGGACAGAATCCTGCAAACATCAAATTCGGCAATACCTTCACACAGGATGGCCTGGAAGGTGAAAACTTTGACTATATGCTAAGTAATCCGCCTTTTGGCGTGGACTGGAAGAAGGCAGAGAAATACATTAAAGACGAATTTGCCAACAAAGGTTTTGCGGGCCGCTTTGGCGCAGGATTGCCACCTATCAGCGATGGGTAGTTGCTGTTCTTACAGCACATGATTTCCAAGATGAAACGCAGCGCCGGTGGGAGCCGGATCGGTATAGTGTTCAATGGATCTCCTTTGTTCAGCGGTGGGGCAGGTAGCGGCCCCAGCGAAATACGCAAATGGATTATTGAAAATGACATGCTGGAAGCGATCATTGCCATGCCTGATCAGTTGTTTTATAACACGGGGATTTCCACGTACATCTGGATAGTGACTGACCGAAAGAGTAAAGAGCGTAAAGGCAAAGTACAGCTTATCAATGCAACCGGCGCTGATAAGGAAGACAAAAACAATCCATATTACAGCAAGATGCTCCGCAGTCTTGGTAATAAGAGAAAAGAGATTCATGAAGAAGCCATTAGCCTCATAACCAGAATCTACGGAGAATTCAAAGAAGGCCCATATTGTAAAATATTCGACAACGACGATTTTGGTTACAGGCGGATAACTGTTGAGCGGCCTAAGCGGGGTGAGAAGGGCAAGATAGAAAAAGACCGAAAAGGCAACCCTGTGCCGGATGCTGATTTGCGTGATTTTGAAAATGTGCCGCTGAATGAAGATGTTGAAGAATACTTTAAACGGGAAGTGTTACCGCATGTGCCGGATGCCTGGATTGACCACGGCAAGACCAAGGTGGGATATGAGATAAATTTCACCAAATACTTCTACAAGTATAAGCCGCTCCGCAGTCTGGAAGAGATAAGGAAAGATATTCTGGCGCTGGAAGCGGAAACGGATGGAGAGATAAAGAGAGTCTTGAACTTTGATTAAAATGATTAAATGAAGACTATGATTAACAAGGAATATCCAGAGAGTGAGTTAACTGGCAAAATCATCGGATGTGCGATGGAAGTTCATCGCATTTTAGGAAATGGCTTTCAGGAGGTCATTTATCAAAGGGCTTTGGCAATTGAGATGACACAACAAAACCTGGTATTCAGTCGAGAGCATGAAATGGATATTTTTTATAAAGGAGAGAATATCGGCACAAGAAGAGTCGATTTCTTTGTAGGAGATAAAATCATGGTTGAGCTAAAAGCGATAAAAGAGCTGGAAGATGTGCATTTGGCTCAGGCAATAAATTATCTTGAGGCCTACGGACTTAATATCGGGCTGCTGATAAATTTCGGCAAGACAAGCTTACAATTCAAACGGGTAATGAAGCCTTGCATAAAATCATAGTCAATCATGCAATCATATGAATCATAGTTTAAGACAGATGAAGCACTACGAAAAATATAAGCCTTCAGGAATTGAATGGTTAGGTGAGATACCGGAACATTGGGGAGTGAAGCGGCTAAAGTTCAACACCTATATAAAAGCACGAGTGGGTTGGCATGGGCTCCGAGCAGATGAGTTTTCTTTAACAGAGGGTGTTTTTTGCGTGACCGGAACGGACTTACAAAATGGAGAGATTAATTGGGAGAACTGCTATCGTGTGAGCGAGGAAAGATATGAGGAAGACCCTTACATACAGCTAAGGGGAAACGATTTATTAATAACCAAAGACGGCACAATTGGGAAAGTTGCAGTTGTAAAAAACTTAAATGAAAGGGCCACACTCAATAGTGGCGTATTTGTTGTAAGGCCTGAAAGAAAGGAATATGTGACGCCTTTTATGTATTGGGCGTTACAATCACCTGTTTTTTCTGAATACGTGAATTATACTTCAAAAGGTTCCACTATCAATCATCTCTACCAAGAAACTTTTTTTAATCTGCCATTTATTTTACCGTTGCCTGAAGAACAAACTGCCATTGCCAACTACCTTGACGAGAAGACCACTCAAATAGACTCTCTCATCGCCAACAAGCAAAAGCTGATTGATCTGTTGAAAGAGGAACGAACAGCGATCATCAATCAGGCGGTGACAAAAGGTCTGAACTATGATTCAAATGATTCAATGAACACTATGATTAAAAGAAGCGACGAGAAAAATCATAGTCAATCAAACAATCAAATAAATCATAGTTCAAGACGGATGAAACCCAGCGGCATTGAATGGCTCGGCGATATCCCGGAGCATTGGGAAGTTAAGAAGTTGAGGTATGTGGCAGATGTGGTTTTAGGCAAGATGCTTACAAATGAGGACAAAGGTGGTTATCATTTGAAGCCTTATCTGAGAGCCGCCAATCTACAATGGTTAAATGTTGATGTTTCAGATGTGAAAGAAATGTGGTTTTCTCCTGCTGAGCTTGAAAAGCTCAAACTAAAAGAGAACGATTTATTAGTAAGCGAAGGCGGTGAGGTAGGAAGAACTTGTATTTGGAATGAAGAACTTGACGAGTGTTATATTCAGAATTCAGTTCATAAAATAACTGTCCTAAATCCGAACGAACCAAAATATTTTCTTTATCAATTTTACAGCTTAGGGCAGAACGGCATTTTCGAGTCAATGGTTAATCGGATAAGCATTGCTCATTTAACCGGCGAAAAAATAAAAGAGGTTACCTTATTAGTGCCGCCGCAAGACGAACAAACCTCCATCGTTCACCACATAGAAACCCACACTACCCGCATCGCCGCCACCATCTCCAAAATCGAAAAAGAAATAGAGCTGATGCAGGAATACCGCACGGCCTTAATCAGCGAAGTAGTGACTGGGAAGGTGAAGGTCTCGAACTTTGATTAGGATGATTAATTGAATACTATGAAAAAAGATAAAACAGAAAAAACTGAAAATCAAAGTCCATCAGTCAATCAAGTAAATCATAGTTCAAGACAACTTACACCAAAAGAAGGCGACATAATTTTTTATTCAACTCCAGATGGAGCAGTACATATCGAGGTGTTCTTTCAGAACGAAACCTTCTGGCTGAGTCAAAAGAAGATGGCTGAGTTGTTCGGAGTGGAGGTCCACACTATAAATTATCACCTTAAAGAAATATTTAAGTCCGGGGAATTAAAAGAAGATTCAGTTATTCGAAAAATTCGAACAACTGCCGAGGACGGTAAGAACTACCTCACCAACTTTTATAATCTTGACGCTATAATCGCCGTGGGCTACAGGGTTAACAGCTATCAGGCTACTCAGTTCCGCATATGGGCAACCAGGACTCTTCGTGAGTTTATCATCAAAGGTTTCGTGCTGGATGATGAACGGCTAAAGCAGGGCAAGCGATTCGGGAAGGATTACTTTGATGAGCTGCTTGAGCGCATCCGTGAAATACGGGCATCTGAAAGACGCTTCTATCAAAAAATCACTGACATCTATGCACAATGCAGTATCGACTATGACCCCAAAGCTGAAATCACTCTGTTGTTTTACAAAACGGTCCAAAACAAACTCCATTGGGCGATAACGGGCAAGACAGCGCCTGAAATTATTGCGGGCAGAGCTGATGCAGAAAAACCCTACATGGGTTTGCAGACGTGGAAGAATGCGCCAAAGGGAAAAATATTAAAATCGGATATAAGTGTAGCCAAGAACTACCTGAAGGAAAAAGAGATCAAGGCATTGGAGCGGATCGTTACGATGTATTTGGACTACGCTGAGAATCAGACTGCTCGCCAGATACCCATGAAAATGAAAGACTGGGTGCAAAAGCTGGATGCCTTCCTGCAGTTTAATGAATATGATATTTTGAAAGACGCAGGAAAAGTATCTCACGAAGTAGCTCTAAATCTTGCCGAAAAAGAATAATGATAAGTTTAGGGCAATACAGGACAGGGCTTTTGAGTCGGACTTTGATAGGGAAGTAAAGAAACTTAAAAAAGATTAAATAAGTTTAAAAGAGTTTTAAACGTCTTTTAAAAGAGTTTTTTGAATTTGGCTTGAAATTTCAAGCTGTTACAAAAAATGTTATTAGAGATATTTTCAGAGATTAAATAGCTGTAGAAAACAATGAACAACGGAATACATACAGAATCCGCATTTGAATCAGCAATCGTGGGACACTTAACCTCCAACGGCTGGCATCTCGGCAATGCCTCGGACTTCAGCCGTGATTTGGCCTTTGATAAGAAAGCGGTTCTTTCATTCATCCAATCTTCGCAGCATAATGAGTGGTTAAAACTTCAGTCCTATTACAAAGACGAAACGGAAAGTAAATTCATACAGCGTCTTTTCAAGGAACTTGATCTGCGGGGAATGCTGGATGTTATACGACACGGCATAACAGACAGCGGTGTTAAATTCAGGATGGCGTATTTCAAACCTGACAGCGGCCTAAATCCCGAAACGGTTGAGCAATACAGGCAAAATAAACTATATGTGACGCGGCAGGTTTTCTTCTCAAGCAAAAACAATAGGAGTATTGATCTTTTACTTTCGTTAAACGGCTTGCCGGTTGCCACCATTGAGTTGAAAAATCATTTCACCGGGCAGTCTGTAAAAGAAGCAATGGAGCAGTATCGGACCAGCCGTGATCCGAAAGAATTACTGTTCCAGTTCAAGAAACGGGCATTGGTGCATTTCACTGTTGACCCGGACGAGGTGTATCTCACTACAAAATTAGAATCCATTAATACAAGATTTCTGCCGTTCAACAAGGGTTTCAATAACGGTGCAGGCAATCCGCCTGCAAAAGATTACGCATCTTACAGAAGCTCATATTTTTGGGAAGAAGCGCTGAGTGTAGACAGTTGGCTCGAACTCATCAACTGCTTTATGCATTTACAAAAAGAGGAATATCTGGTTGACGGCAAAAAATACTGGAAAGAGAAAATGCTGTTTCCACGCTATCACCAGGTCGGTGTAGTTAGAAAACTTACCGCAGATACAAAGGCGAATGGGCCAGGCAAGAATTACCTTATTGAACATTCAGCAGGCAGCGGCAAGAGCAATTCAATTGCATGGCTCGCCTATCGTCTGAGCAGCCTCTACAATGCGCAGGACAAGAAGGTTTTCGATTCCATCATCGTAATAACGGACCGGAATGTACTTGACCAGCAGCTTCAAAATACCGTCTATCAGTTTGAGCACAAACAGGGAGTTGTACAACGCATAGATGAAAATGCTGAACAATTGGCGGAAGCAATAAAATCCGGAACGAGCATTATAATTACGACCCTGCAAAAATTCCCCTTTGCATTAAAACATCTCTCTGAGATGCCGGGCCGAAATTATGCAGTTATTATTGACGAAGCGCACAGCAGCCAGGGCGGTGAGTCAAGCCGAAAAATGACAGAGGCCTTGGCTGGAAAGAATGTTTCATTGGAAGAAGCGGAAAAAATTGAGGGAGAATTCGAGGATGAGGAAGCGGACGAAGACGACTATATCCGTGAAACTATTAAAAAGCGCGGGCCGCAGAAGAACATAAGCATCTTTGCTTTTACCGCTACACCCAAGGCCAAGACATTGGAGGTGTTTGGGGTGAAGGACGCCGAGGGAAAACCGAAGCCCTTTCATCTCTATTCAATGAAGCAGGCGATTGAAGAAGGGTTTATTCTGGATGTGCTTAAGAATTATACGTCATATAAAGAATACTATCGTTTCTCAAAAGCTATCGAAGATGATCCCGAATTGAATAAGAGTAAAGCGACAAAGGCGATAGGGCGCTTTGCATCCCTGCACCCGCACAGTCTGGCCCAAAAGACCGAGGTAATGATTGAGCACTTTCGGCAGGTAACGATGAAAAAAATAGGGGGCAAGGCAAAGGCCATGGTTGTCACTGCCTCCCGCAAGCATGCTTTAAGGTATTATCTGGAGTTCAAGGATTATATAAAAGAGCAGGGTTATGAAAAAGACATCCGTGCATTGGTAGCTTTTTCCGGCGCAGTGGTTGATGATCTTTTTCCGGAAGGTGTGACAGAATCGCAATTGAATGGTTTCGGTGAACTTGAATTGCCAGGGAAATTCACCACGGATGAATACCAGGTCTTGCTTGTAGCAGACAAGTATCAATATGGATTTGATCAACCGCTGCTGCATACGATGTATGTGGACAAAAAACTGTCCGGCGTACGGGCTGTGCAGACGCTTTCACGCTTAAACAGGACCCATCCTGGCAAGGAAGATACCTTTGTGCTGGATTTTGCCAATGACCGGCAAACCATTATTGATTCTTTCCAGCCGTATTACGAACTGACAACAGTTTCCGAACCCACTGACCCAAACCATTTATATGACCTGAAAGGAAAGATGGATGCGGCCAATGTCTATTTTCAATCAGAGGTGGATGCTTTTTCCAAAGTGTTTTACAAACCAGGCATCTCGTCGATAAATGATCAAGGTAAAATGTATGCCTTTATTGATCCGGCAGTAGACCGTTTTAAGGCTCTGGAAGAAGAACCGCAGGACGAATTCAGAAAATCAATGACAAGTTATGTACGTTTGTATTCATTCCTTTCGCAAATAATGCCTTTCCAGGATGTAGATTTGGAAAAGCTGTATTCATTCGGACGGTTTTTGTTGAGCAAGCTTCCCAAGTCAGACTATACAGAGAGGCTTAAACTTGATAATGAAGTGGCACTGGAATATTACCGCCTGCAAAAAATAGCCGAGGGAGATTTAGTACTGCAAGTGCAAGGTGAATATGGTATAGATCCGACAACAGAAGCAGGTATCAGCAGATCCAAAGACGAGAAGGATAAGTTATCCAATATCATCAAAGTTCTGAATGATAAATATGGAACTGATTTCAATAACACCGACAAACTGTTCTTTGACCAAATAGAAGAAGAACTCTATCAGGATGAAGACCTTAAGAAACGGGCCTTGAACAATCCGATAGACAACTTTAAATATGCGTTTGAAGAAGTATTTATCAACAAACTGATTGAACGGATGGATTCTAATCAGGAGATATTTGACAAAATCATGGAGAACACAGAATTCAAGAACGATGTTAAGGATTGGCTGACCAGGAAAATCTATCAGCGGTTTAACGAAAAACAGGCTTAGTTAATAATATAAAATATCCCAAACAGTTTCAAAAAAGAAAATTAGAAAGCCGGCAGGGGAAGCTTCCGGTTCAGGTACTTGAGATGCTTTTTCATGAAGGTAAGTTCAGCTATGGTGTCCACGTCGTACCAGAAAGGAAGGAGGGACAGCTTAATGTCCAGCGGCCCTATGTTATCGAGGGTTTGATTCAGGACTTTGGATGAGTCCCATTGAATATTATTAAATATCTCAGGGACGATCTTTTTCTTTGCGCCTATCAGATACAAGCCGCCGTCGCAGCAGGGGCCAAGCACAAAGTCGTTTTTCCCCAGGGATGTAAACGCCTTCCTTATATAATTCATCGGTATTGTAGGGCTGTCGCTGCCGATCAGCACGATCTCCGAAAAACCCTTTTTAAAATGGTCCTTGAAGGCGTTGACGATCCTTTCTCCGAGGTCCGCGCCGCACTGGCTGAAGCTTTTCATATTATGCTTTTTCGTAAGCTCAATAAAGAAATCGTGGTCTACTGACGGGGCGCAGCCTAAAATTCTGTCTATCCCTTTTAGCCGCGCGCACTGAGAAACTATCTCCGCCACAAACGTCTTGTAGACTTCAACTGTCTTTTCTGCGCCGAGATCGGCCTGCAATCTTGTTTTTACGGTGCCGGGAACAGGGGCTTTGACAAAAGTGATGAGGGCTTTTTTCATGGGGCTAAGCGATTTCCAGTCCCGGATTTTTTTCCAACTCACCCAGCAGCTTGTCGGGGTCAGGCGAATTGTAGACCATCAGGTTTTTAAACTGCTGATATCCGCTCATGTCGATGCTGATGAACTTTACCCCTACGCCTGACTTATCGGTGCGTACTACCTGACAGCGGAGATTGATAATGCTTTGAGGCGGCTCGGACCTAAGGATGAGCTTTATATCGCAGGCTTCGCCGAGAGGAATATTGGACGAGTTTGCGCAGAATATATAAATTCCGCTGAAGCTGATATTTTTCGATTTCCCCTGATAAATGCCTTTACTCGTTTGCAATTCCACGTTAATGCTGATAGAGGTCCTTGTATTCTTTCTTCTCTCTTTAGGATTGTCCTGCATATTCATCACCGTCTTGTATAAAGCAATATTTTATTATTACACAAACATAACGGAATTTTCCCCGGCCCGATCACTTCACAACATATAAATATACTTTAAAATATCCAGGCCCTGCTGACCTTCCGTGTATCCACTCCCTGGTAATTTCCTGCCTTCAGCATGTCAAGGAGATTTTCGTACGTCACTTCATCATCAAATTCCGTAAAACACGCGCCGGCCTCCTTTGGCTCATGCGCGTCGGAGCCTCCTGTGTACGGGAGCTTCAACCTCTTTGCGGCCTCAATGGCCTTCATGTTCTGTGAATGATGGCTGTATCCGTTACATCCTTCAAGTGCGGTGAGCCCTTTGACCCGTTCAATATTATCTCCGAGACTGTTACTGCCGCGGAAGGGATGCGACGGGATCACAACGCCGCCGTACTCACTGACGACTTTTATCACCTCTTCAACCGGGGCGTGTTTAAGAGACAGCCTGTCCGTATTAACACCGAATACGAGACAGTGCCCTTCTTCAGAGGAAAACTCAACACCCCTGAAGATCATTATCCGGCCTATATATTTCTCCCTCAGTTTCTCCGCGTGCTCCGATGCCTCATAAGAGTAATGCTCCGTGAACGCGATCCCCTGAAGGTTTATCTCAATGGCATGGAGGACCGTTTCCTCAGGTTCAGAGTAATTGTCACCGCTGAACTTTGAATGCACGTGAAGGTCGATTTTAAATTTCATAATCCTATGATACACTTTCATTGCCGCTTCGTGTCAAAGTGTTCTTAAAGAATTGGTGTGAGATTTCCGATAAGATTCGTAGAATTCAAGTTGCGGTAAGCAAAAAGGAGGCATTATGCCGCTGATGACATGGAAAAATGATTTAAGTGTTAATATCAATTCAATAGATGCAGAGCACAAGAAACTGATTGCCCTTATCAATGAACTCAACGAAGCCATGAGTTCAGGCAAGGGAAAAGATATAGTGGGCAAGGTGCTTAACGACCTCATAGAGTATACAAAGACCCACTTCGCTCATGAAGAGAAGCTCATGGCGGAACACTCATATCCGGGGTATCTGCCCCACAAGAAAGAGCATGACGAACTGGCCCGGCAGGTAATAGATTTCGACCGTGACCTCAAAGCAGGCAAACTGGTTGTCACTGTTCTGATAATGACTTTTCTAAAAGACTGGCTCACCACGCACATCAAGGGCACCGACCAGAAATACAGTCCATTTCTGGTCCGTAACGGGATTTCATAGTTTTGTTTGCAAAAGTAAAAATGTACTGTAATATCTTCCGGGAAGAGGACATTCCGTAACTATTCACTTGTCAGTTTTATCTTCCTTGCCGCGGTAAATTTTATCGTAATATTCGGGATACAGTTTTTTGGCGCAGTCCTGGCAGATGCAATGACTGAACTCCGCTTCGGAATGTTCGCTGATGTAAGCCTCCAACTGTTTCCAGTAGCCTTTATCATCGCGTATCTTTTTGCAGAAAGAACAGATCGGCAGCATCCCGCTTAACAGCTTTACCTTTTCGAGAGCTTCTCTCAGCTCTTGAGAGAGCCGCTCTTTCTCCCTGTCAATTTGATGTTTGTACAGGGCCATTTCTACAGCAATGCTTAATTCCCGGGCATTGAACGGCTTAAGGATATATCCGTATGGCGCGGTCATTTTGGCTCTTTCTATAGTGCTTCCCGCTGAATGCGCGGTGAGGTATATTACCGGCACGTCATATCGCTCGTTTATTTGACCGGCGGTTTCTATTCCGTCCATTTGTCCCTTGAGAGTTATGTCCATCAATACTAAATCAGGCCGTATCTTCTCAAAGCTCCCGATCGCCTGCTCGCCTGTAACACAAATGTCGGTAACAGAATATCCCATCTGTTCAAGGTCGCTTTTTATCTGCAAGGCAACTACACCTTCGTCTTCAACTATCAGAATTTTCTTTGCCACCACTAACCTCTTTTGTTGTAAAAGTGATAACTGCTTCCGTGCCTCCGTCCGACCGGATCTGCATGGTCCCGCCGAGCTGTTTTATCAGGACATTGACAATCTGCAGTCCTAACGTATTTGCCTGCATGTAATCAAAGCCTTCCGGCAGGCCGATACCACTGTCTTTAACAGTCAGATTGTATGTATTGTCCGTTCTTGTAAAATTGATGGCTATCTCGCCGCTTTCGCCTTCAGGGAAGGCGTATTTTAAGCTGTTGGTAATCAGTTCATTTATTATCAACCCGCACGGAATTGCTGTATCTATGTCAAGGACGATGTCCGGGGCGTTGATATTTACGGTCACTCTTCCGCCCTCTATTTTGTAAGAGGACATCAACTCCCTTACTATTGTGTTAATGTAATCGACAAAATTTATGCCGGTAAGATCTTTTGACTGGTAGAGCTTTTCATGCACCAGCCCCATGGCCTTTATCCGCTGCTGGCTTTCCTCAAACGGCTTCCTGAGACGCGGGTCATCGATCTTCCGGGCCTGCAAATTAAGAAGGCTCGATATGACCTGCATGTTGTTCTTCACCCTGTGATGGATCTCCTTGAGAAGCGTCTCTTTCTCTAACAAGGCTTTCTGAATTTCCTCCTCGGCCTTTTTGCGTTCGGTGATGTCGATAGTGTACCCGGCAAGATAGCGCGGCTTTCCATCAATATGGATTGGGAACTTGATTGTAAAATAAACCCGGCCGTTAAATTCTTCTTCAACACTGATCGTTTTGCCTTCCTTCATGATCCGTGTATCGTCCGCGATTATGCTCTTCGCTAACTCGGAAGGAAAAAGGTCATACATCGTTTTCCCAAGCAATTCTTCCATCGGTTTTCCAAGCATGGTCTCATAGTTGCGGCTCAGGCGTATGCCCCGGATATCCTTATCTTTGAAAAAGACATAAATAGGGCTGTACTCCATAAAACTTCTGAAAATCTCCTCACTCTCCCGCAGCGCCTCTTCAGCCCGTTTGCGCGCAGAGACGTCTCTGAATACACCCTGAAGGAGTCTCCTGCCCTTGATCGTAACCATTTGAGCCAGGATATCGACCGGCACTTCAGTGCCATCAGAGCAGAGAACAACATGCTGGATAGAGTGAATTTCAACTTTAAGTGAGGTCTTATTTACATGCTCTCTGAACTTTTCTTTTGAGCTCTCAAGAACAGTTGGGGGATGCAACTGCGACTGGTGCATGCCTACTATTTCATTAAGGGGCCTTTTGAGCAGCCTTGACGCCGAGGGGTTGGCGTCAACAATTTCTCCTGTCTCAGGGTCTGCAAGGAATATTGCGTCGGGGGAGCCTTCGAACAATGTACGATACCTTTCCTCGCTGGTTTTCAAGGCGTCTTCAATTATCTTGTGTTCCGTGATGTCCATAATGTTTCCGATCACTTTTGTTATTTTGCCGGAAGCGCTTTCTGATCTGGCAGTGGTCCTGACCCATTTATGCGTTCCCCTCGCGCTGATGAACTGCAGTTCAAGATCATAAGGTGTGCCATTTTCAACGGCATTCCAGAAGGCCCGTTCGAGTATTCCCCTTTCGTGCGGTGCATAGAACTGTATAGCCTGCTTTATATTATTTGGATCATAATCGTCAGGTACTTCGTAAATGTTATATACTTCATCAGTCCAGTAAATCCTTTGAGTAGCAACATCATATTCCCAACCGCCGATCCTGGTAATTTCCTGAGTCTGCTTAAGCAAGGTTTCGCTTTTGCGCAGTTTCTCCTCCGCCTGCTTACGCGCGGTGATGTCCCGGAGGATGCTTAGAAGCACCCGCCTGTCTCCGATATCCACGCCGACGGAGCTTACTTCAACAGGAAATGCCGAACCGTCGCGCCTGCGGTGCACGGTCTCGAACAGCAAGCCCTGCTCATTGGCCAGCTTCATCTGTTCTTCAACGGAATGCAGTGTCTGCCCGCCCCTCAGGTCTTTAATATGGAGAGCCGTCAGCTCCTTCCGGCTGAAGCCATATGCCTTCTCCGCAGCTTCATTTGCCTCGATAATGCGCCCATCTCTATCGATAAAAAGAATAATGTCCCGCGCGTAGATGGAGAGGAGTTTATACTGCTGCAAGGCAGTCATGACCTGCTCAAGTTCAATATTCTTTTGTTCGAGGGATTTCCGTCTGGACTGGATACTGTCAATGGAATAGAATATCCCGGAAAGAAGCATTGTAAATAAAGCAATATCGATCATTGCCAGCCTGGAGTGATGTCCTGAATAATCATCACGCAGATACTGAACAAAATATGCTGCCGGTTTTCCCGTCACATCCTTTACTGGAAGAAAAACGATCAGATGGTCTTTACCGTTTACTGTTTCCTTTTCCACAAACTGCACCATACGGGCAAGCCTGTCGCCGACCTTGTTTTTAATCTTTTGATTGATGGAAGCATCTATCTCGTCCTCAGGTTCATTCAGTCCTATCACGAACCTGTCCGACAGTTTGCTTTCTCTGTAATTGCGCTTTTTCCAGTCCGCATATGTCATTTTATCCACAATTGCCCGGTTAATCATGAATATGTAATGTGCTGGGTAAACCTGATTAAGGTGGTTGATAATACCTTCAGCCGTAATACCGAATTCTACGCTTCCGACATGCCTGCCATTGAAAAAAAGAGGATACAAAAAGCGGTATCCGTCCGCGAAATAGCCCACCTCATACCCTTTGACGGGGTTTTGCTCTTTGTTGACCTGGTAGACAGCCGTCCTCCTGAATAAATTATCACCGTATTTTTCAGGGGCGTGCATCCTCAGAAAGCTTGCGCCGTCCTTCAGATGGAAATGGAGCTGCCTTATCCCGATCGTCTTCTGCTTTTCGTATGAGGAAAGCATGATGCGGTGAAGCTCGTTCCTGTAAGCATCCCTTTTGTATTTGTCATCAAGCGCTGATGCGACCAGCTTTAATACTTCAGGAGTATTCACAACATCATCGAAGACCATTTGGGTAGTATGGTCGTAACTGGCAGCAGCCTCGCGGAAGCCTGCATCGAGGGCCTGAATCATCTGCTTTCTGTACAGATTGTCATGCCGCCTGTAGTCATTGATAAAATAGAATACGATAAGTATCTCAATGGTAAGAAATAAGATGAGCAGGAACGGCCTCCTGGCAAACCGGCCTGTCATTTTGCCGAATATTTTTTGCTTTCCGTTCATATCTGTTTACTCCGGAACGACAGCTTATCCAATAGATGTTCCATAACGGAAGTATATCATTTTCAGTTCAGGCTTTTGCCGTTGTTACGTGTGGTATATTAAAACCATGAACCCGCTTGATGTTTACAAGAAGCTTCCCCGCAAAAACTGCGGCAAGTGTTCCGCTGGAACATGCATGGCTTTCGCCGTACAATTCCTGAGAAGGCTGACTTCTTCGTCTGACTGTACTGAACTCGATGAGCAGGGCAGAAATGAGATTGACGCCATGCTGCTTGATCCCGGTGACTGGAAGGAAAGACGGCTTCAGGAATTGTTTCAGGAGGTTGCAGGGATAAATTTTTCAGACGTCGCAAAGAGCATCGGCGCAGAGACTGAATCTGGCGCCATGAAAATCCGTTACATTGGGAAGGAGATCATAGTTAGTCCATCGGGCTTTAATGGGGCGTTGAATATCATGGACAAGCTTCTCATCCTCATGTATATAAAAACTTCGGGCAGCGCGGCCCTTACAGGCAAGTGGGCGGCATTCAGGGAATTGAAAGACGGACTGATCAGGTCGGAAAGTTTTCACGAGGCATGTGAGGTCTCTCTGGCAAATATGTTCGGCAAAGATCCTGAACGCTTTCTCAATAAGCTGACCGGGTTAGGCGCGCAACAGACATCCGGCTTTTCCGCAACACACAGCCTGATGATTAACGCGCTTCCAAAAATCCCCTTTCTTGTGCTTCTCTGGGCAGGAGATGAAGAATTCGGGCCCGACTGCAAAATACTCTTTGATTCAACAGTCACGGAATATATTGATGTTGAAGCGCTGCTCTATCTCGGCATGGCGCTGGTGCGGGCGATGGGTAATTAATATTTCCACAGATTTCGCAGATTACACAGATTAAAAATAACCTCAATAAAAAATCCGCGGTTACCTGAGTAATCTGCGGATTTTTTATCTCCGTGTTCTTTGTGGTCCCTACAGCACAACGTCAAAGTCCATCTTCTTCTCCTCTTCTTTTTCTTTTCTCTGCGCCTTGACCTTTACAGTCTCTCCTGTCTTTTTATAGAGAAGGTGGATCTTGATATCTTCAACGCTTTTCACTGTTATGCCGTCGATTGATATAATGATGTCCCCGGCCTTCAGCCCGGCTTTTTCGGAAACGCTCTTTTCGGGGAATCCCGTTATCTTCAGTATCCCGTTTTCTTCATCTACAAACACCATCAGTTTTGGAGAGGTCACGCCTTCAACGGATTTCGGAAAGATGACATAGTCGGCAATGCCCTTTTCTACCTCTGCGTCTATCAGGACGATTGAATAACCGTATCCGTTTCTCCTGAAAGTCCTTTTAGGAATGCCTGAGCCGTATTCAATGTGACCCTTTCCAGCAAGCGCCACCATTTGATAATCCGGCTTCTCTTTCAGGAATGTGTTTATCGACTGCGACATTGTCTCGTCCCACAGAAGCTGCGACATGTAGAAGAAATCAAAGTTGGCGTCTTTCTCATTCTTGTGCTGGGCAAAGATATCTTTCAGCCTGTCCCTGTATTCGCCGTCGGTCAGGTCCATTTCCCGGGGCAGCATCTTTTTTTCTTCACTTGTAAGAGAGTCGACCCCTTTCTTTGAGACCTTTTCAATGATCTCCCGCTCCATGTTCAACGCGACCACCGGCAGCTTCTTCTCCCTCGCGAAATCCAGTATGGGCTTATAGAGGTTGTAGTCAAAACCCCATCTTTTGAAATACTCGGACTGCCTCAGAAAATCCGCTTCCGTCATTTTCCCCCCGATAAAACTGTCGAGGGTTTTCTGGAAAGGCCGCTGGAACATCTCCATGCCGATCGCTATTTTTTTATTTTTGTCGTGTAGCCCCGTTATGATGTCAAGCTGGACCGCGTGATGGGCGAACACATCATGCACCTCGCCGACGTAGATTATTTTTTTGTCAGCCGCTCCGTTTACGACATCAGATAATTTCTTTAAAGTTGAAAGGTCAACCACGGCAGCGTCATCTTTTAATTCCATCACAATTCCCCTTTCAGTCTGCGCGATCTCTTTTTTTATGTTCTTTCCGTTCTCAAATGTCAGCATGGAATATTTCCCGTAATGAGATATCTTTCCGAACGCGGCATCCACTTCGGCTTTGGTCCTGCCGTAAAATATCCCAACGACTTTTTGAGGATTCAACGGGTTCTCCTTCACAAGGACTGCGAACCCTTCCTTCACCGGGGGGATTTTCCCGAAGAGCCTTCCGATAAGAGGATTATCAATGCCGAGGATGACGATTGAACTGGACTTTATGTCCTGCTCTTTAATGTCATTGGGATTTTTCTTTGCCGCCTCCTGTTTTATGAAACCCGCGATCACGCTTTTATAGATGTCTTCATCCTTTAACGGCACAGCGATAACCGGTTTATCTTCCGCAAGAAGCCGCGCAATGACAGGGGGGAATTCATCTCTGCCGATATCACGCGCGACGTCGTAATCTTCATCGAAGACGATTTTCACCGGCCTCTCAGGCAGGGCAAATTTAAAGCTGTTCTGTTTTTTATTGATCTCCAGGGATTTCCTGATGACGGAGCTCTTCAGGTAAATGTTTGTGGGCAGGGTGAACATAAAAGCGTCCGTTTTCCGGTTTACGTCAAAACTCAGCTCAAACCCGCTGCCCGCCTGCGTTGACTGGATATTATTGATCTCAATCTCAGGCAGTCCCTTTTCCCTGGTCCACTGCGCAAAAAACAAGTCAAGGTTACTGCCGGAGGTTTTCCCGAATGATTTCCCCAGGTCTTCCCATGAAGCAGCCCTGAAGCTGTTTTCTTTTATGAAATGTTTCAGGGAATCATAGAAGGCCTTCTCTCCCGTGATATTTTTAAGCATGTGAAAAACCATCGCGGCCTTGCCGTATCCAATGGCCTGTGACGTCGGGTCGCTTCTGCTGATGAAATTATTGAGCGGAAAATCCTTTTCAGCGCTTACATAGCTTTTATAGTTTGTGAGGACTTGCTTCCTGTATTCCCATCCCCGGCCCTTTTGTTCTTCATAGAGGTGGTCGGCAAGATATGTGGTCAGGCCTTCCGCCCAGTTGCCCTTTTCATAATCAATGTACACGAGATTGCCAAACCACTGGTGCAGTATCTCATGCCCCAATGAAGTCTCTACGATAAACGGCAGCCGCACGACCGCGCTTCCAAGTAAAGTGAAAGTGGGCATTGAATACCCGGTGGGCAGGAAGTTTTCAACTATTGAAAACCTCCTGTAAGGGTATTTTCCGATGAGGCCTTCGTACAGCTTCAGATATTTCTTCGTGAATTCAATGTAGGTTTCCGCGAGCTTTAAATCCTCAGGGAAGAAATAAGCGCAGATCTCAACGTGCCTGTAATTATCTTTTTTGACTTTAAATTTATTTGACGCCGTGAGATTAATGCCGTCCAGCGGATAGGGAAAACTAAAGTAGAATTCTACGGTATCGGCCTTCTCGATCTTTATTATCTCCTCAGCCTCTGATAAGGCCTCATATCCCTTCGGGAGGACGGCTTTCAGCTTGTAATAATTCAGCCCCTCTATTTCCGGGTACCATGTGCCGGTAAGTGACACACCGCCTTCGGCGATAACACTTTGCGATGTTCCCGCCGGCCCGTCATGAGAGGACGGGGTATTTTTGAAAATCTTTTTGTAACTTATCTCCAGGGTCCCGTTTTTGTCAGGCGTTATTTTAACGGCCCTGTCGCTGTCATGAATATCGATCCGCTTGTCATTCAATTTTACGTAGTTTATTTCAAGCGTGCCCTTGTTCAGCAAAATATCCCGGCCTGTTTTCGCGCTGATACGGGCAATCCCCGACAGCTGCGAATTGCGCGCATCAATTGAAACGTCAAGTTTGTAGTCTGTTACATCTGCTGCCGCAGACGCGATGGCGGCGGATGAAACAAACAGCAGGACCAGAAAGGCAATTATTGTTTTAAGTGTTCTCATATTGAATGATTTATCTTAGAGACCAGTATAACAAAACAGGGAGAGAAAGCAAAAAAAGGAAAATGCATTTTAGTTGTTATATGATAATAAAATGTATAAGAACATCCGGTCCAAAGACAACCTCAGGATAGGCATCATATCCGACACTCACGGGCTGTTACGCCCGGCAGCGGTTGACGCATTGCAGGGCTCCGACCTGATCATTCATGCCGGAGACATTGGGAAAGAGGACATACTTGATGAGCTCAGCGCAATTGCTCCGGTTATAGCTGTACGCGGGAATATGGACAGCGAAATGTGGGCCTATAAATTTCAAAGGACGGAAGTCATTGAATTGAATAATGTCCTTCTTTATGTGCTCCACAATATCAGCGCGCTCGATCTTGACCCGGCAACTTCTCACATCAAGGCTGTCATAAGCGGGCATACTCACAGGCCCTCAATAAGCAGCCACAAGGGTGTGCTCTATATAAATCCCGGCAGCGCGGGGCCCAGGAGATTCACCCTTCCGGTGTCAGTTGCGCTTCTGAGTTTAAAAGCAGGCGCCCTCGATGCGCGGATAGTGGAAATTATTGACAACAAAACAGTAGCTGGTAGTTAGTCGACAGTAGTTAGGGGATCCCAGCTACTATCTACTAACTACTGTACCCTTTTAAAGCCTCACTCATAACGCTTTACGCATCACGCGTTACGATTCAATAATCCTATGTGGCTACCTGACGGGCTATTGTGTATAATAACAATTGAATTTAAATTGACTCTGTATCAGAAGGAAAGAGGTAAAAAATAAATGATTACGTATTCAGAATTAAAAGATAAACTCAGTGTGATCCAGTCAAAGATCGCCGCCCTCAGGAGGTATCTTTGATGTCCCCTCGCAATTGCAACGCCTTGAAGACCTGCAAAAAGAACTTTCAGCCGAAGGCCTGTGGGACGACCCTGCAAAGACGCAGGGATTCTTAAAAGAAAAATCCTCTATTGAAAATACGCTCCAGCCTTTTCAATTATTAGAAAAAAAATACGAAGACCTCCAGGTCCTGCTTGAACTCTCTGAAGAAGAAGGCGGAGAGGTCCTGCTTGAGGACGCTGAAAGGGGAGTTGATGGCCTGACATCGGAGATCGATGAAGTTGAATTGAAAAGTGTTCTCTCACAGGCGGAAGACAAAGCAGAGGCAATTATGACCATCCATCCCGGGGCTGGCGGCACTGAAAGCCAGGACTGGGCGCAGATGCTGATGAGGATGTATATCAGATGGGCCGAGCGCAGAGGTTTCAAAGTGGAGCTGGTAGACCTCCTGCCCGGCGAAGAAGCCGGGATAAAGAGCGCGACCCTGACCATCAGCGGGCCGTACGCGTACGGGTATTTAAAAGGTGAGGCTGGAGTTCACCGTCTGGTGAGGATCTCGCCGTATGACGCCAACAAAAGACGCCACACCTCATTTGCCGCCATACTTGTTTATCCTGAGATCAGTGAGGACATCGACATTGAGATAAAAGAGGATGATCTGAGAATCGACACGTTCAGGGCGTCAGGCGCGGGCGGGCAGCATGTTAACAAGACTTCCTCCGCTGTGAGGCTCACTCATATTCCCTCAGGAATTGTCGTCAGTTGTCAGAATGAGCGCTCCCAGTTTAAGAACAAGGCGACGGCGCTGAAGATACTCAAGTCACGCCTCTATACGATGAAGAAAAAGGAGCAGGACGAAAAGCTTGAGGGTTTTATCGGGGAGAAAAAAGACATCGCATGGGGCAGCCAAATACGTTCATACACCTTACAGCCGTATCAGCTCATCAAAGACCACCGTACAGGCCATGAAAGCGGAAATGTAAACGCGGTGCTGGACGGCGCGATAGATATTTTCATCAAGGAATATCTGTTGATGAAAAAGACAAACGGCAAATGATCCATGGACATCTTTGAGATCATAAAGACCCGCCGGAGCATAAGGAAGTTCACTGAAGAACCAATCGCTGATGAGATTGTTGACAGGATAATCGAGGCAGGCATGTGGGCTCCTTCAGGAATGAACAACCAGCCGTGGAAGTTCGCAGTCATTAAAGACAGTGAGATGAAGACAAAGATCTCATCTCTCACACATTACTCAAAGATCGTCTTAAGCTCAAACGCATTGATTGCCGTGTTCCTCGATAACTCTTTGAGCTACGACAGGACAAAGGATTGCCAGGCCATCGGCGCGTGTATCCAGAACATGCTTTTGACAATTCATTCAATGGGGCTTGGGGCTGTTTGGCTTGGAGAAATATTAAGAAGCAAAGACAAGATCCTGGAATTGACCGGCGGCCCGCAAGACCTTGAACTCATGGCAGTGATAGCGCTTGGTTATCCGGCGCAAAAAGGCGGCAAGGGCAGCAGGAAAAGCCTGGAGCAAACAATCATTTTCAGGAAGTAATTTACAACCCTGACGGGATTTCTCCGATCGGTCTTGTAAACGTGAATCTGAAGGTGTCGCCTACCAGGACTTCAGCGGTCTGTTTGGTGCTTCCAGATATTAAAGCTGTCGGCAAAGCAACAACAAAGATCGCGGTGCCAAGAACAAAAGAGCATAAACCGAGAGGCCTCATTATCGCCAGGTCACCTATGACATGTGATGCCTCGGGTTTGTCTTTGGCAAAGACCGCAGTAGATGTAAAAACAATCACCAGTGTCAAAAATACAATTAATATTTTCTTCATATTCATCTCTCCTTGCTGACTCAGAAGTTATATTAACAATATATTAAGTACGGCAGAATAAGTCAATGCATTGACCTGTAGAGACGCCCCGCCGGGGCGTCTCTACATTTTGGCTTAAAGCTCTTTCCCGGCGGAGAACGCCTTGCCTATGAACTGGCCGACTCCAAAGTATGTGCGGCTTCCGGGGGTAAATATAAGGGGCTTCACTTTTTCAATGTCAGGGAATCCGTTTTCCGCAAGCACCTGCTCATCAGCCTTGACATCCATGATTTCTCCGATGAATTGAGTATGCAGTCCCAATTCAAGGGTATGGACCAATTTGCATTCAATTATGACCGGGAACTCCTTCACATAAGGAGCGTCGACAAGGTCGCTCTTAACAGACGTAAGCGAAGCAGCGGAAAACTTGTCATGGTCTCTTCCTGAAACAAGGCCGATGTAATCCGCCTCCTTCACAAATGTCTCGGAGGGAATGCTGATGGTGAAGGCCTTCCGGTCAACGATGTTGCCATAAGAATATGTGGCTTTCCTGATGGCGACTGCAATGCACGGCGGCGCTGAACAGCACAAGCCCGCCCACGCAGCGGTCATTACATTCGGTTTCCCGTTTTTATCATAAGTGCCGATGACAAAAACAGGCGCCGGGTATGCAATGGTTTTTGCTCCCAATGATTTTTTCATATGATCCTCCTGTCATCTTGCGGCGACCAGCGAAGCGTGAGTATCTCCGAGTCCTCGAACATCTTCCATGTATGTTCGACATCCTCGCGCCATATTACATAGTCGCCCTGGTTTTTCAGCCTTACCTCTTTGCCCTTGGCGTGGTCATTTACTTCACGGAAGTGAAAAGTAAAATCTCCTCTGATAAGTATGCTCATTGCAATCTTATCAGAACATGACGCCCACACAGTCCTGATATCGTCCTTATTATAAATCCCCCATTTGATTTCTACATCTCCGGTATTTCGCAGGCCATATCTGCTTTCATCGAACGGGATATTATTGTCCCTGCACCACTGGCTGACCTGCCCCACAAACCAGAAGCGGAACTCTTTGCCGTCGGTCTTTGCATTGCCTGTTGTGATGTCAGAAAGCATTTTTAATCACCTCCAAAACCGCCCCCTGGCAGTTTTCTGAAGCGAGTTGCAGGTCCCATTTTCTCTTGTCCCTTTCGCCGACCATGTTGCTGATGCCTCTGATCTCAAGAAAAGGTATTTTGTAAATCGCGCAGACCTGCGCAATGGCCGCGCCTTCCATGTTCTCGCAGGCGGCATTGAAACGTTTCGCAAGCTCAACAGCCCTCTTGCGCGTGCCGGATGTTGAGGAGACGGTGAGGAAAGTCCCAGATTTAGTAACGGGTGACGAGTAACGAGTGACGGGTAACGGATGACGGGTAACGAGGTGAACAATCTTTTTAGCAAATCCGTTATCCAGGGGGAATTCATTGAAATATTTTTTCTTTCCTATCTGCACAACCGGAATGCCGATTTCTGTCATGTCGGCCCATCCCTTTGCAGTCATCACGCCCTCATCGCCGAAGATCTCCTTTGATGCTATTGCAATGTCTCCGATGTGAAGCCCTGAGCCGGGATAAGCCCCGCCGACGCCAATATTGATAATGTGTTTCACATGGAAATTTTCAATGACGCATGTTGCGAAATGCGCGGCATTTACCTTTCCAATTCCAGTGTTGAGCAGGAGAATGTCATGTCCTTGAAGCTTGCCCCGGAAGACTTTTTTGCCCGCGACCTTGATCGACCGGACGTTCTTCAGAGAAGCAAGGAGCCTGTCTGATTCAAATGGCACTGATGATAGCACCGCTAAAGATTTCATAATTTGTGATGTATTATAGTATACGTTAATTGTTTGTGGCCAATAGAAAGGATTCAAAGATGTCCGATGAACAGGAAAAGCTAATCAAAACCACAATCTATCTCGAAGAGGAAGTCATTGAAGCGCTGGCCGAACTTGCCGGGCAATATGCAAAAGAGACCGGGCAGAAGTGGTCGAAGGGCGCTGTTATAAGAGTGGCCCTGAGCGAGTTCTTCAGTAAACGGGGCAGGATACTGTAACCGCTGTGATATAATCTCCCTAAAGGGAGGGACACAATGGTTAACAAAATGATTGCGCTTATTTTTTGTTCGTTCCTATCAGTCGCAATTGTATGTTCTGCTCCTGCCGGAGCGGAGGAGGTAGGCAAGATGACAGAGAACATTCACTGGTTTGGGCATGATACATTTAAAATCACCGGCGAGAAGGTTATTTTCACAGACCCTTTTAAGCTTAAAAAGAGAGATACCGCCGACATAATATTGATCACCCACGAACACTATGACCATTGTTCACCCGATGATATAAAGAAAATTCAGGGTACTGCCACTGTTATTGTCGCCCCTTCCGACTGCGCTTCAAAACTTTCGGGGAATGTAAAGAAAGTAAAGCCCGGGGACAAGCTTACAGTCAGCGGGATAGATATAGAAGTTGTGCCTGCTTACAATACAAACAAACAGTTTCACACAAAGGACAGAAACTGGGCCGGTTACATTTTCACAGTCAATGGACAGAGGATTTATATTGCCGGAGACACGGACCATATACCTGAAATGAAGACCCTGGGCAATATAGATATCGCGCTTCTGCCGATATCAGGGACTTATGTAATGACCGCGGAAGAGGCTGTTCAGGCAGCGCTGGACATTAAACCCAAGGTCGCGATACCCATGCACTACAATTCAATCGTCGGGACAGAAAAGGACGCCAACAGATTTGCCGAAGGTTTAAAAGGCAAGGTGGAAGTAAAAATATTGAAAGAGGAGTAGTCGGTAGCAAGTAGGTGGAACTTAGGGAACCTCGACAGCCAAATTCCTGACTACTGTCTACTAACTACTTTTTTATAAATGGCTGACGCAAAAAAGATAGCGAAACTATTACTTAAAAAATATCCTGACCCGAAGATCGCCCTCAATTTTTCCAACCCGCTGGAGCTCCTTGTGGCAACGATACTTTCTGCAAGGTGTACTGATGTCAAGGTGAATGAAGTTACAAAAACACTTTTTAAAAAATATAAAACTGCCGGGGATTATGCCGGAGCCGACCTGAAGACATTCGAACAGGAGATAAGGCCGACGGGCTTTTATAAAAACAAGGCAAGGATGGTCACCGGATGCTGTCAAAAGCTTGTGAAAGAATTTAATGGCAAAGTTCCCGACACCCTGGAAAAGCTCACAACTCTTCCCGGCGTAGGCAGAAAGACCGCGAACGTTGTCCTCGGCAGCGCATTCGGCAAACAGACAATCGCTGTTGATACACATGTGCTGAGGGTTTCAAACAGGCTCGGCATTGCAAACTCCGGCGACCCGGACAAAATGGAAGAAGAGCTTGTTAACAAATTGCCGGAAAATATTTTGACCCGGTTCAATCTTGCCCTGATCCTTCACGGCAGGGAAACCTGCACCGCGATCAAGCCGAAGTGCCCGGTATGCGTTCTTTATGAAGAATGTGAATGGCCTGAAAAACTGAACGCCTGATAATATCCCCATATGTTCACAAAAGAAAAAATACAATTGGTGTATCAGGGTGAGATCATCGGGAAAGAGGTCATCTTTCTTGAATCAACAACTTCTACAAACGATACCGCAATCGAGACCGGGAGGCAGAGGGAAAACCCTGAGGGCATTGTAGTTGTCGCTGATACTCAGACTCACGGCAAGGGGAGGATGGGCAGGACATGGATATCTCCTCCGGGGGTCAATCTCTATTTCACAGTCCTTTTGAAACCGCCTTTCCTCCCGCAGAACGCTTCGATTCTTACATTGGTTGCCGCAGTGGCTGTTGCTTCCGCAATCCGGGAGAATACAAAACTGCCTGCCGAGATAAAATGGCCCAATGATATTATGATAAACGGTAAAAAGGCAGGCGGCATTCTACTTGATATGAAATCCGGCAAAGATAAAATAAATCTCATTGCCGTCGGCGTCGGATTAAACGTTAACATGTCTTTAAATGAATTTCCTGATGAAATAAGGCAGTCGGCAACTTCAATAAAAATAGAAACCGGCAGTCCAGTTGACAGGGTGGAACTTTTAGCAAAAATTCTTGAGGAGCTTGAACGCTGTTATAAAATCATCTTACAAGGTGATAAGAGGGCTTTAATTAATGAATGGATTCGTTTAAACTGCACCATCGGACAGAAGGTCAAAGTCCAGGACCAGTACAGGATCATGACCGGAGTTGCTGAAAATATTAACGAAAACGGAGAGTTGGTCCTCCGGCTTTCAGACGGCGGCGTTGAAACACTGAGCGCGGGGGATGTGACGATCTTAAAAGAATAGCAATGAAGAATTAGAGGCTGTTCATAACTGTGTCTGTCATTCCGGCAGTCCTTAAGCCGGAATCCAGTTGCATCTTCTGGATTCCCGTTTTCACGGGAATGACGAACCGAAATAATTAGTAATAAATAATTCATTAATTGTTAAACATGTTATTACTTATTGACATAGGCAATACAATCACGAAGATCGGGTTTAGTGAGAAAAACGGCATGAGGGTCTTCAGCCTTAAAACAGCGAGGCAGCGGGACACGGAAGAATATTGCTATATTCTTGAGGGCCTTATCAAAAAAAATAACATAAAGAAACCACGGGGTGCTGCAATATGTTCTGTTGTGCCTGAAGTTACGCCTTTTGTGATTAAGGCCGTGGGAAAAAGCCTTGATATTAAGGCGATAAATGTTACTCATAGGACAAAAACAGGCATTAAATTCCCTGAAGAAACAGGAGCTGACAGGATTGCCGGCGTTGTTGCAGCCCGGGGACTTTATAAAGGTGATTTGATCGTTGTGACCTTTGGCACGGCAACTACTTTCAATGCAATTACCGAAGAAGGGAAATACCTGGGCGGGGCTATAATGCCGGGGCTTGGGCTATCGGTTACGGCCCTTTCAGAGAAAACTGCGAAACTTCCACTTGTTGAATTAAAAAAACCTGATAAAATACTAAGTAAGGACACGGAAGGCAATATACTTTCAGGCGTTGTCCTTGGACATGCGGGCGCTGCTGAAAGGATCATCAGGGAGATCGAAAAAGAAAGCGGTAAAAACTTCACAGTGGTTGCCACTGGCGGGTTCGCGCATTTAGTAAAGCCTTATTCAGCGGCGATTGAGTTTGTAAATCCCTTATTAACACTTGAGGGATTGCGCTTAATATATTCATTTAATTTGTGAAATTATTAAAATATGTCTCGTAGAGGGGCAATAAACGAGGAGGATAATGTATGAAAGTAGAACGCATTCTTTTCGCAACGGATTTTTCCGAAGGGGCTTCACTCGCGCTGCCGTTCGCAGTGGATTTAACAAAGCAATATAATGCCAAACTCCATATTATGCACGTCGTTTATGATTTTGCAAAAGCCACTGGGATGCATGTGCCGCACATGTCCCAGGAAGAACTCTATAAGGATTTGAACCAATGGGCCATGAAAGAGATGGACACCTTCAGCATAGAACAAGTCAGGGGACTTCCGAATGTTGAAAAGATTGTGGTAAAAGGCATACCATATGAAGAGATTACAAAATACGCTTCGAGTCAAAAAATCGATATAATAGTAATTGGGACTTATGGGAGATCCGGCCTTGAGAGATTTTTATTCGGCAGTACAGCGGAAAGGGTTGTCAGGAGTGCGCCGTGCGCAGTAATGACAGTCCGGATACCGGAGCACAGACAGTAATAACAAAAAGGATGAAACCCATGAAGGTATATCTTTCGGAGAATGCCTTCATGGGTATTCTTTTAAGCAGCGCGGAGGTCTATAAAAAAGAATCTCTCGGCTATCTGTTAGGTTATCGCCTGCATGACCGGTTCATAATAGAATATGCGTTCAGCCTGCAGACAGCCAGAAGAAAGCGGCGAGGGGTCATATTCCATCACCGGGACAAGAAAAAAATAGAACCGATCCTGTCAAAGTTTGTAAAGCTGCAAATCGTAGGGGACTTTCACTCTCACACGCCTTACGGAGACGCCAAAGGCATTCCCATCCCAAGCGTTGAAGATATCAACGGGATGGAAAAAGACAACCTCTATTTAATAATAGCCATAAACGAATTGAACTCACCCAAGCCCTGGAAAGAAAATAAAGACGGCAGCATATCAGGAAGCACGGGTGATTTCTTTTTCAAGATATCCGCATATTTTTATCCAGAAGTTGACAGTGTGCCGCAAAGGTCCCGTATTTATTGTCCGTTCCCTCCCGGATTAAAAGTAGGATAAATTGAAGCTGAGCCGTTATATAGTTGTATCAGTATTATCACATTTGCTGTTGTTTGGTTTCCTATGGATGATCCATCCCACAGTTGAAACTGCGGCTCCTGTCTTTAATGTAAAAATCGTTGACCCCCTTCCGGCGGAAAAGCCGCCCTCTCCGAATATCATCAGGCCCCAGGCAAAAAAACAAGCGCCGCCTGTTGCGAAGCGCCCTCAGAAGCCTTCGGAAAAATTGCAGCCGGAAACTCTGTATGGCGACAGCGAAAGAGAAACCCCACCCGTCTTCCCCTTAAATAAGGGGAGGAGTAAGGTGGGGTCAGGCAGTCCCCCTTTGGAAAAGGGGGATACAGGTGGACTTTCTGACGAGAAGGGGCCTCTGCCTTCAGATAAAAACGGTCCTTCCATAGTCCCGCCTTCAACTCTTTTTGACAAGGGCACAATAGAAAAGTTTGCTAAAAAAGAACCTCCAGCGGACAAAGGGCTGACCTTCGACATACCAGGATTCAAGCACAGGGGATATATGAGGATGCTGAAGGAAAAGATTGAGAGTATATGGAAATATCCGAAAGAAGCTGCAAAGCTTGGACTATCCGGCGAGCTTTATATTAAATTTACGATTAAGAAAGACGGCAAGTTAGGCAGCGTGGAACTGCTCAGGACCTCAGGCTATAAGGAACTTGATGAGGCCGCAATGAAGGCTTTAAAAGACGCTGAGCCTTACTGGCCCCTGCCCGATGACTGGGAAATGGACGAGCTCGAGATCAAGGGGCATTTCCTATATGTATACGGCAGCGGCGTAATAATGTAAGCCCCCCTGTTCCAATGGTTGCCGAAATGAAAAAAGCAGAGTGCTAAGAGCAGAGAGCATAGAGTTAAAGACACGCAGGCTTCAACGCAGAGAAAATTGTAAATTTTAAATCGTAAATTTTAAAATAACGCCTAAACTGTTACAATAATGCCGGACTAAAAAAGGCTGAAGGATGAAGGCAAAAGGCAAAAAACATAAATGACGACTAAAATATTCCATCTCATAAGATGGCAGGATATCGTTGATATACTGCTTGTAACCGTAATACTTTACAGGGCGCTTTTGATAATAAAAGGCACTAAGGCGGCCCAGATGCTGATCGGGCTCGGCGTCCTGTTCCTGGCTTTTGTCTTCTCAAAGTATTTCGGGTTTTATACAACAGACTGGATCATTCAAAGCCTCTGGGCGCAGATAGTGCTTGCTATCATCATTTTATTTCAGCCTGAGATACGAAGAACTTTGGCCCAAATGGGTGAGGCCCGGTTTTTACCTTCCTTCACTACAGCCGATGAATTACGCTCCCTTGAGGAAATAGTAAAGGCCTCCGTGGCTCTTTCTAACAGAAAGATCGGCGCGCTGATCGTCATTGAGAAAGAAACCAACCTGAAAGACTTCATTGAAATGGGAACACAGCTTGACGCAAAAGTTTCGCGCGAATTGCTGTTAAGCATTTTCCATCCAACATCGCCGATTCACGACGGCGCCGTCATAATCAGGGGGAACCGGGTCGTTGCCGCGGGATGTTTCCTTCCGCTGACATTAAGCGCTGAGATTTCAAAATCCTTTGGCACGAGGCACCGGGCGGGAATAGGCCTGACAGAAGAGACAGACGCCGTTGTCATAATAGTTTCTGAGGAAACAGGCAGCATAACCACTGCCACAGGAGGCGTTCTCCAGAAAAATATTGACATGGCCGCGCTCAGGAATTTTCTTACCGAGAACTTCGTGAAGCCGCAGGAAGCGAAAAAATGAAAAAGGAAAATATTCTTACAAGAAACATCTGGCTGAAGCTCGCTTCATTTATGCTCGCAATCGCGCTGTGGTTTTTTGTGATTTTGAGCGGACGATCGGGCATTGTCATGGATATCCCGATTATGTATGAAAATGTTGCCCAGGACCTTGAGGTGGTGGATTTCCCAAAGACGGTAAGCGTTAACATAGAAGGACAGGAGAGGATACTGAAAAGCCTGAGGCAGAACGAAATAAGCGCGGTTGTTGATCTGGGCGACGTAAAGGCCGGAAGGTCTTTTATCACCCTCACGCATGAAAACATTAAACTGCCCAGCACGCTTGAGGTGACCGGCATTGAACCGCAAACGATCAGTTTGACATTAGAAAAGCAGATGAAAAAAACCGTCTCCGTGCAGCCAGCTATCGTGGGTGTCCCGGCGCGCGGTTTTGTAATCATGGAAATAACAGTTGAGCCGGATATGATAATCATTGAAGGGCCGAGGAGTGTTATTTCCAAGATTTATAATGTCAAGACAGAGCCGATAGACATAAGCGGATTAAATGCCGATCTGCAATATAAGGCAAAGGTCAATCTGGCGAATTTCAATATCCGCGCAAATGAACAGAAGGTAGACGTAAATATATTTGTTAAAAAAATCAGGTAATGTTAAGAGCTGCATAAATGAAGGAGAACATCTAATGACAAAGAGGAAGCTTTTTGGGACCGATGGCATAAGAGGGAAGGCCAACCATTATCCGATGACCGGCGAAATAGCGTTTGAGGTCGGAAGGGCGGCGGCTTACGTTCTCAAGAAAAAGCACGGCCGCAACAAGATATTGATCGGTAAGGACACGAGGCTTTCAGGTTATATGCTTGAGAGCGCGCTTACCTCAGGGATTTGTTCAATGGGGATGAACGTGGTTCTCATCGGCCCCATGCCCACTCCCGGCATTGCCTTTGTAACGCGCAGCATGAGGGTTGACGCCGGAATTGTCATATCCGCATCGCACAACCCCTATTATGACAACGGAATAAAGTTTTTCTCATCGGACGGGTTTAAGCTCCCGGACAGCACTGAGGAAGCTATAGAGAAGGCCATGTTCTCAAAGACCCTTGAGAAAATCCGGCCTGAAGGAGCTGAAATAGGCAAGGCCAAAAGGATTGAAGACGCCACCGGCAGATACATTGAATTTGTAAAATCAGCCTTCCCCAAAGGCATGACACTTGAGGGACTGAAGGTCGTGGTTGATTGCAGCAACGGCTCGGCATACAAGATCACCCCCACTGTGCTTAATGAACTTGGCGCTGAGGTGATATCAATCCATGATAAGCCCGATGGGATAAATATTAACTTGAACTGCGGGGCCATGCATCCGGAGATAGTGCAAAAGGCGGTCCTGGAGCATAAGGCAGATATCGGCATTGCCCATGACGGCGATGCGGACCGGACTATCATTTGCGATGAAAAAGGCGAAATAGTTGACGGCGACAAGATAATGGCCATCTGTGCCCTTGACATGAAAAAAGACGGAAATTTGAAAGCCGACACGGTTATCGCTACCGTGATGAGCAACATAGGGTTTGAATTATTTTTAAAGAAATCAGGGATAAAAGTTGTCAGGGCCAAAGTGGGTGACAGATACGTTGTTGAAGAAATGGTCAAGAGAAGCTGCAATCTTGGCGGCGAGCAGTCAGGGCATATAATATTTTTAGACCACAATACCACAGGCGACGGCCCGATAACCGCATTGCAGATACTGTCCGTGATGTGCCGGAGACAAAAGTCCCTTTCAGAACTTGCGTGTAATATACCCATTTATCCCCAGGTACTTATAAATGTCCCGGTTGCAAAATCGAAACATATGGATGATTTCCCCGAAATTGCTGCGATGATAAAAAAGGCGGAGAAAAAACTCGACAGCGGCAGGATCCTTGTCAGGCCCTCCGGCACTGAGCCGAAAATCAGGGTGATGGTAGAGGGGGATGATATGGACAGTATAAAAACAATAGCCGGGGAGGTTGCCGAAGTCATTAGAAAAAAGATGACTTAGCCCTTGGATCGTAACTTTCCAAAACTTCCTCAATATGTTACATTAGATACGGTTCGCGGGGTGGAGCAGCCTGGTAGCTCGTCGGGCTCATAACCCGAAGGTCAGAGGTTCAAATCCTCTCCCCGCTACCAAATGCAAATCAGGGACTTACGGTTTTCCGTGGGTCCTTTTTTGTTGAAAATGGCGGGATTTTCTAACGGATTTATAAGAGTTGTCTGAAAGTTCGGTCAGCGTGGAAGGTTTAACATTCGGCTCTGCATAACTCTTTAACCATATCTCTGTAAATCCCTGAATGTCGCTTTCTTAAGTCTATGGCCTTATCTCAACAATCGTACCATTTGGCACTAACCTGTCAATTTCCTCTATTTCTTCGTCTGTAACGGCAATACACCCTTTCGTCCAGTCAACCTCTGTGTGACGATCACCAACCCACGAGAAACCATTCTTAATGCCGTGGACCATGATGTCTCCGCCCGGAGAAACACCAAGTTCTTTTGCCCGCTTTTTGTCTTTCTCGTTTGGATAGGAAATATGAAGAGACAGATGATAACGGCTGTCCCTGTTTCTTGAATCGATAACGTAAGTTCCCTCAGGGGTTTTGTTGTCGCCTTGCCTTTCTTTTGGACCATCCGGGTTTCCCCCCAAGGCTATGTTGTAGGTTTTGAGCGCCTTGTCCTTTGAGAGCAAAGTCAATCGACGCTCTTTCTTTTCTATCAGAATCTTATCTGCCGGTCCCTTCTGGATTGCAAAAACCTCTTTTTGCAGCGTAATAATTTCATCCTCTTTGCTCTTAACCTCCTGTTCAAGCGCTTCAATCTTTTTTTGCAGCGTAATAATCTCATTCCCCCTGCTTTTACCTTCTTGCCGGAGAGCTTCAATCTGTGTTTGCTGCGCAGCAATCGTCTTATCTTTCAAGATGACATTATTGATCTGGAATATCATCATCTCGCTGTCCTTCCTGTAGCCGCTCTCCGGGTAATTATTTATGAGTTCCTGAAAACATTCCAGAGACTTCTGATAATCCTTTTGCTCATTCCCGGGATAGGTATAAATAATACCCATTTCGAAAAGGACCCTATCTCCCGCGTCGGGATATTTTTCAATGATCTGCTCATATTTGCTCAGAGAGGCCCTGTAGTCTCCCCGGCTGAAAAGATCATTCGCTTCCTTGAAGGTTGCATTGGCCTGAGATCTTTCATTAAGGTGACTGCATCCAAATATTAGAAGCGGTGTTATTATGAATACAAAGAATAAGTAAAAAAGCCCCCTACTCCTGCTATGAAAAATTCTCAATTCCCGAATCTCCTCATCCTTTGATAAAAGCGAAGCGTTAAGGAAGTGGCAGGTCTCCCTGCCACTCCTTTAACCAGAGCGCTAAAAATAAAGTTAACAGCTTCCCAATGACTTACTTCCTCATTGACTTCTGGAAAATTTCGTCAGCCCTCTTTGCCTTTTGGTCTGCGAGCTGCATCTGTTCCTCTGCTATCTTCTCCTTTTCCTCCGCGAGCTTCTCCCTTTCCTCTGCCATCTTGATAGCATTTTCGGCGCGGGCTGCGGCATCCTCTGCCTTTAACGTGGCCGCATCAGCAGCCGCCCTGGCAGCCTGCGCATCCTGCGCTGCCTGATCAGCCTTCGCGCCGGTCAGCATCTGCTGCGACTGAACTTGCGCGAGGTCGCCTTTTGTTGCACAACCCACAGTAACAGCAAAAACAAGCATCATTGAAATCACTAATAGAGTCTTCATCATGTCTAATCACCTCCTTCTATGAAAAATTATTGCAAGGTATTTCTACCTGCGCTTAAACCAGGGACCCTGGTATTCTTTGTTGATTGTTTTGCGGCCGCTCTTTCAATCAATTTGCCATCTATTTCCAGATCAATTTTAAGGCGTTTGATGGTGTCTTTGGCCTCTTTGATATTATCGAAAGGTCCCGCGATAACAAGGTAGCTGCCGAAATTTGATAACACCCTTGCCGGGATTTGCGGCCCCTGGTGGTTGATGATGGCGGCAAGCCTCTCAGCATCAACCTCGTCACGCACGTCAGCAGCCAAAACAGACCACGCATCTGCCTTCAGTTCCGGTATTTCCGGTCTGCCGTATAATTTGCCCGGGTGCCTGACTTCTATGGTTTCCGCAACCTCTTTTCCACTTCCCTGTCTGAGCTCGAATATGGGGACAGGGATCCCACGGGCCTCGGCCAATACTTTCTTGACTTTGCTCCAGTCAAGTGTGCGCCCCGATTCCTTTTCAATATTCCTCAATTTTGTATACATCCTGTCAAACTCAACAGTGTCCAGGTCTTCCGGGGGCGCATGAACTTCCATGTAAACCACTCCATTAAGTTGACCTATGAGATATGGCTGGTTAACGATGCGTACAGGTGTTTTGACCGGGGTGCTTTCATAGAGTTTCTTCACATCTTCCGGATAGAGTCTTATGCAGCCATTGGTTGCCCTGAGACCAATGCTGGCCGGTTTATTAGTGCCATGGAGCAAGTAACCCCGCTTGCTTAAATATAGCGCGTATTCTCCCAGTGGATTTTGAGGTCCCGGCAGAACTTTAGCAGGCAGAGGATCTCCTTTTTTTCGATGGTCCTCAGCAATTGAGACAGGCACACGCCAGGTCGGCCGGGTTACCTTGCGCTCCACATACATTTGACCAGTGGGCGAGGGCCGCTCTTCGGTACCGACACCTACAGGGTAGGTCAACACCGCCGGTGACTCACTATCTCCTTTAAATTGAAACAGCCTCATTGCTGCCAGGTTGATCACGATGCCGCTTCTGGGAGCATCCGGCAGGATAAAACTCATAGGCAACATGATACGTTCTCCGGCTTCAGGCGCCCATGTATCTACCCATGGATTAGCTGCACTGACTCCATTGATTCCCAGGCTGAAGTGCCTTGAAATATCCGGCAGCGTATCCCCTTTTTCAAGAGTGATGAACGCCGGCCGGCCAATGACATCATCTCCCTTTGCAACTGAAAACTCATTTCGTTTGACATACTCTTCCAAACGTTTTGGAACGGCCTGGTATTCCTCATGAACGCTTTTCGTTGTAGCACATCCAGGGAGAGATAAGATGACGATAAAAAGAGCTATAAGGCGCAGCATGTTGGATAAGAGCGACATGTCAATGATTCGGCACATGAGTCAAAATAAGGCCCTTTCTTTAATGAAGAAAATTTAAAAACCATTATTCAGTAAAAGCGCTGAATAGAATTGAAATGCAAAAGTAATGCCTCAAGGTATAACCCCGTGATAATCTCTTTAATATTAAGAAGATGTTATTCAAACAGCATGATTTAATTTTTAAGAGGAGATCAGATTTGTATGGTTTTCATAACAACTTGTAGGGTTTTACATACAACAATATTAGGGAATTCCTGCTTATTTATCTTTTTCAAATGTTGCATTGGTTCAAATCCTCTCCCCGCTACCAATGCAAATCAGGGACTTACGGTTTTCCGTAAGTCTTTTTTTTGTTGGCGTTAAGGCTTAAATTATTCAACAGGCGTCCTTAAGGTTATATTGATTAGATATCCTTTATGAGATTAATAAACCATGTCAAGATCCGTTTTATCATATTATCCGAATAAACAATAAGGGCATACACGATAATGATTGCTGTAACAGTTAGAGCCATTTGAATAAGCTCACGAGCTTCAGTGAACATAAGATTTCTCCAGACACTTGGAGACTTCCCGCTGTTTCCTTTAGTATCGTTTTTTGTGACCACAAGTAACTCAAATTTTATCTTTCTTGTTTTTGCCATGATACCCCCTGTTCTTGTTCTTTATGCAACTATTATTAGGTATTGTGTTCTTCCTTTGGTTTTATTAGACAACCTAACGCATCGCGATATAACTGTGGCGTAGTTGTGCCGTACGTTATTGATTTCCTGTTTCCGATTTAAGTTAGAGTTAATTAGGCTTGAAGTTAGAACTCAACCGAGGCGATTAACTATACTAAATAATTCTTTTCTTAGTCAAGAAGGAAATTCAAACCTGTCAAGCCAAAATAAGAATGTCCGGATTTTACCAAAATAGAAATGTCCGGTTTTCATGTTTGAGTTAATGATGATTCTGTTTGCTGATAATTGTTGTTTTGAGTTTCAGGCTTATACCTCCTCCAAGGATGATCTGCAGA
>JACRMS010000015.1 GCA_016214845.1 Nitrospirota bacterium
GCACCTCCGGAAATTACAGTTCCGAAAAGATTGCCAATATGCTGACTTATATTCAAGTCGACACCATGAAAATCATGGGAAAAGTTTTTTGTATTCATATTGTTATGAATGATTCTCATAATATTAACCGGACACTACTGTTAGGGGTACTATAATTAAATCATAATATTTGAAACCACGCTTATGATTTAACAACTAACTGTTGAGACATTTAACAAAGACAAAGCAATAATCATGTACTTGCAATATGATAGCCTCAAGCTATATATGATAAACATTTAACATTCAGTGCTGTGACATTTTACATTCCGAGAATAGATAATTACAAATCTACTTACCAATATTGTCTTTCCGTTAACCTATACGTTTATTGATTCCCCAAAAAATTCAGAAGACGGGAGTTTGCCCCTACCCCTCATATACCTCCCCCGTGTGCGTGAACACAATGAACGACTTTACGTTCTTCGTGTTAAAAAGCTCCCGCACCGCTTTTTTGTAAAGATTGAGCTGAAACGAATATTCCCTCAGCAAGTATTCAACTTCTTTTTCTTTCACGGGGAATGTCTTGTAGTCGTAAATCTTATAAACATCATCCTCTTTTATTATCCTGTCAATCCTGCCGGAATAAACCGCATCTCCGGCTTCAAGTATGAACGGAAGTTCCGAGAACGAATCTTCTCTGGGAATGATGATATTCTGCCAGATGCCTTTTTCCTTCAGGACGGAAATATCTTTATCGATGATCGAAAGTTTTTCTTCTATTTGCACACCGTGAATCCCTTTTGACTCAAGCAGTCTCTTTGCCCTTGTTGTGATCTCCTGCTCTTGAAACATCCCTTTTGACACGCCCTCAAAGATCCTGTGCATGATGTCTCCGAGGACCAGCCAGTCCTTGCCGTGCCGCCGCCTGATGTCCGCGGCCTCCGTGACGGACTTCCACGGCGACTGCTCCGGGATGGTGACAGGAATGACGTCAATGCGGAGCGGGACTGTTTTTTCAGCTTCATATTTGTGCGCATGTTCATGGAGCATCTTCACGTCTTCCTCAGACAATATTGCCAGCCCCTCAATATCAGCCTTCACATTGAACAATTCGCCTTCCTTCTCAATATCAAGTCCCTGCCGCAGCAGGCTTAAAAAACTCCTGTCCTTGCCGTCCCAGTGCCCGATGAGGACAAGCGCTTCACCTGCCCTCGTTACCGCGACATAAAAAAGCCTTTTCTGTTCCTCTTCCTCTTTTGCCTGATGGATCTGGAAATCCTCATCCCTTTTGCGTATTGAAGGTTCGGGGATGGACTTAAAAAAGAAGCGACCCCCCGCATCCCCCCCCTTAGCAAGGGGGGGATGGGGGGGTGCTTCATACACAAGATTTTCATTTGTTGACGTCTTGAATTGTTCTTCAATACCGGGAATAAAAACAACCGGGAACTCAAGCCCTTTTGCCGCGTGGATCGTCATTATCTTCACCGCGTCCATACCCTCGGTATTCACGTTTGCCTTTGGCTCTTCATTCTTATCGAAGGTCCTTTCAAAAAAATCCCTTATCTTGATGAGCGACTTGCCGTCCGCCTCAAGTTCCTCTATTATCCTGATGAACTTCTTGATATTCGCCCTTCTCTGCGGTTCATGAAAATATCTCCACACCTTTGTTTTGACAAGAGTATATTCGATCAATTCTGAAACTGGCGTGTGCGAGGCCTGCGATCGCAAATCCTGCAGGAGCGTTACAGCTTCCTTGATGTGCTCCGTTGTATTCCCTCCCAATCCACTTTTTTTCTCACCCTCCCCTTCATCCCCTCCCGTCCCTACATTCATCTTTTCAAACAAACTGTCTCCCTCGCTGCTTATTAATTGGATGATGGCACTTTCATCGATATTAAAAAGCAGGCCCTTCAGCAGGATGTAAAGGCTGTAGTCATCGCACGGGTTTGAGAGAAAAAATACAAGCGCCCTGAGCATGGCGACTTCCGGCTCCTGGTAAAAACCTATGCCCTTCACAGTGACAAACGGGATGTTGCAGCTCCTTAACGCCTCCTCATATTTTCTCAGGTGGGTCCTTTTCCTTAGAAGTACTACAATGTCCGTGTACCTGCAAAATCTCTGCTGCCCGGTATTTTTGTCCGTTATCTGAAAGTTCCCGACAAGGCTTTGTATCCTCTGCGCAAGGACATCGGCCTCCTTTTGTTTTGTCTCCTGGACCGGCTGGTCTTCTTCATTGAGCAGCACGACCTCAACCCTCCCCGTGTGGGGAATGCCCGGCCTGTGCGCGCTGAAAGGACTGTATCTCGTTTCCCATGAATAGCGGACCTGCCCTGAGTACATGACCTTTGAAAAGACATGGTTTGTAAATTCAACAATAGCCGGGAGGCTGCGAAAATTCTCCTTTGCCTCTTCATATTGAAATTCATCGCCGAGCCAGTCCTGCATCTTTTCCCTGACCCTGCGGAAGATCTCAACGTTTGCACCCCTGAAATAATAAATGGACTGCTTTTCATCACCCACAAGAAATATGGTCGGACAGGTGCCTTCCTCCCTCTTCGCGCCCATGCCTGAACGCCATTCCTCTGTCAGCTTATCGATGATCGTCCATTGAAAAGTATTGGTGTCCTGAAACTCATCCACAAGGATGTGGTCTGTTTTTTCATCAAACGCATAAAGGATGTTGGCCCACTCGGGATTTTCAGTGAGGGTCTTATAGGAGATATATTCGAGATCGCTGAAGTCGAGAGCGCCCTTCGCCTTTTTCCGTTCAGTGTACGCTGCCAGACATTTTTCAAAAATCCTGCCGGTCCTCTCCCCTCTCCGCGCGTACTCCTTAAATTTCACCCCCTCCCAGTACTTGTACATTTTCGCGGCCCATTCTTTATAATCCGGAATTTTCTTGAGCGCCGGATGCGGCCTTTGACGGGGGTCTTTTGCCTTGGTCATAAAATAATCTTCCAATAAGACGATCTTCTCAGAAGAACCGTCTTCAAATATTTTTCCATAACCGTCAATCGCGTCTTTTACTCCATGCCATAATCTCAGCTCCTCAATTAAAGAAGCCGTGTCGGGTTGTGTGTAAATAAACGGTTTGGCCTCAGTGGAAAACGGCGTCTTCTGAAAGAGATAGTCAACCGTATTTTTAAGATAATCAAGTCCCCTGAACCCTTTCTCGCTGAGTGTTTGCAGAATGAAATTGTCTTCCTGAATATGTGGGGACGGTTTATTCAGCGCCCCCGCAGGGGCGGGTTTCAAACCCGCCCCTACAGCCATCAGCACATCAAACAAAATCTCGTCCCATTCCATGCCGGATTCAATGGCGTCCTGGGTTTTGTAATTAGGATCGATTGCCGCCTCAAAGGAAAACCGCCTCAGGAGCGTCCCGCAAAAAGAGTGAATGGTTGACACGCGCATGAGGGGTATCTTTTCAAGAAGATGCCGGAAGAGCGGCTCGTCTTCGTTCTTGAGTATCTTGAGGATCCTCTGCTTCATCTCGGCAGAGGCCTTCTCGGTAAAAGTAATGGCGAGTATCCTCTCCACTTCAACGCCTTTTTGAAGCAGTGCGATATAACGCCTCGCAAGCTTTTCGGTCTTTCCCGATCCTGCCGGAGCGGAAATCATTATGCTTTTGTCAGTGTCGAGATAGCTCATAAAAACATATTATCCACAGATTTCGCAGATTAGTCAGTAGTTACTGGTTGTAAATCTGCGTTAATCTGTGTAATCTGTGGATCAATTCAGATCTTTTTCTCTGTCTATGGATTATCCTTTTTCACACAGCGGGGCGTGATCGCAGTATCTGCATTCATTGCTGCTGCCCGGTTCAGAGGGAAACGAGCCATTTTTCATCCCGTCAACAAGCTCCCCGGTTTTTTGCAAAGCGTCCTGTATGAATTTCTCCATAGTATCTTTTTTGGGATACCAGGTCACACTGCCGTTTTTCAAAGAATAATATCCGACTCTTTCCACCGCCTCCTTGAAATTCTCCTGCCACATGCGGGCATATAACTGCATCTGAAGACTGTCGCTGTCAATAGAGCCGGTCTTGTAATCAAGGAGGATAACTTTATCGCCTGAAAATCCCCCTTCATTCCCCTTTGCCAAAGGGGGAATATTTTTCTTCTGCTGACTGCTGACTGCTGACTGCTGACTCCTCACATCAATCCTGTCTATCTTTCCCTTCAGCCTGATCCCGTCGATCTCCGCCTTTATGCTTTCTTCAACCTTATACGGGATGTACCCTTCCGCCCTTATTGCTGTTTCCTGTTCTTTGAGTAAGGGTAAAAGTTTTTTAAATATCTCTCTTGCCACATTCGCCCAGAAATCCCCTATGGGAAATTCCTTCAGACTTCTTTCGAGTGACTGATAAAGTCTCTGTTCAAATGTGTCCAATGAAAATCCTTTGTCCTCAAACAGATACTCCATGGTCTTGTGCGCGAGGCTTCCCCATAGTCTGTATTCCACTTCGAACCTCGGCGGCTCCTCCAATTCAAGCGAGAGGACCCTTTCGATATAAAAACGAAGCGGGCATTTCCGATAGAAGTCAATATCGGTCACCCTGAAATATCCCCTGGACATCGCGCCGATCCTCCGGCGCAGAATTTCAAGCGTGTTTTTATCAAAGGACATTTCAGCGCCCCAGGATATCTTCGGCATCACACCTGCCGTCCCTTCTCTAACGAGGACGTCTTCCTCTGTAAAAATGTTCAGCTCTACGGGACAGAGAGATTTCTCCCAGTCGAGAAAAGGCGAGGGCAGAAATATTTTATCTCCCTCCGCGGAAGGGCAGGAAACATACGGGTCGAACGCTGAGGCATTGAGGAGCATTTTGAAATACATTTTCTGCCTGTTAAAATAATATTCGAGATGGGGCATGCCCAATTCCCGTTTTACCTTCTCAGGCAATATGGGGTCTATTCCCGGCCTGGAAGGAAAATTTTCCTCCAATACCCCGCCGAAAAACAGCGCCTTGCTCTCAAGCCCGGCAGCTATTTCATAAGGGAGTATCTTGACTCCGCTTATGTCCTCATCCGCAGCGCTTATGCCCTGTAATAGATATCTCATATACGCACCGGTTTTGTGCAAACCTGTTCCATGAAACCCGGCAAATTGTCGCAACTCTGAAAACAAGTTCTCAACCGCGCGGGATATTTCACCGGCCCCCTTCACTCCAACCGGAGGATTATCCAGGTAATCAAAGAACCCTAATTTGTCTAATCCCGACTCAAAAGAGTCGATAAAAGAGATCATGTCCTTAGCCTGTTTGATGCCTTCGAGAATATCAATGACCTGTTTGATACCCTTTTGAAATTCGGCGATCTTTATTTTTTCATCCTCGGTTAAATCTTCTTTAGGGGCATTGCCGAGCACGGCCTCAACAGAAAGCCAGGACTGTTTCCCCTTAATGATCCCCGCCCGGTAGGAATAAGTGACCGCCAGCTCCTTTAAAGTTTCAGGGATTGACGGAAAACAGGGTGATGTTATGAAAGAGAGAAGATCATTCCTCGGATAATCATCCTCAATACAGGTGAGTATTCCCTCCAGCGCCATGAATGGTTTTGTGGTTGAAAGATCATATTCTCCTATGCTGGCCGGGACACCGTGTTTTTTGAAGATCCTTTTGAGCATGGGAATGTAGCGTGAGAGAGAAGGGAAACACGCAGTTATCTCCCAGGGTTTTACTCCGTCGATCATGAGTTTTTTTATTCCCTTTGCAATGCCCTCGACTTCTTCTTCCATTGAAGGGTATGAATAATATCCTGTATCTTCCCGGCGGACAGCGCTCTCAAGCTTCTTTGTTAGAATTCCTTCTTTGTTCGTCTGAAAAAATTTCAGAAGCTCGGTGCCCTCTCCTGCAAATATAAAAACCTTCCCTGCCCTGTCAATAAGCGACTTTATGATCTCAAGCTCAAGCGGCGTGGGATCAAAAAACCCGTCAATGACAAGGGTATAATTCAAGGGCAAGGGGGTGTCTGTATTCTGTATTATTGCAATACACTCTCTCATCATATCTTCCGCATCGATCAGTTTATTTTCTTTCAGGAAATCTTCATACGCCTGAAGGACCTCAATGGCCTGCACCGCCCTCTCCCTTGTCTTCTCTTCAAATATCAGTTGCTTGATGTCTTCCTTTAGTTGTGAAATATTTTTATCCGGGATGTACTGCCTGATTTTCTGAAAGAGTTCTGACAAGAGCTGGGCATATCCGATGTTCTTCTCTTTAAATATCTCGCACAGGACAAGCGTCCTGATCCTTGCGGAGATGGCGTTCCTCCCCTTATCTAAGGGGAGGTCAGGTGGGGTTACGTTTTCATTCAGATTTACAGCAAGCTGCTTTATGGTCAATGCCTGAAAGGGGACATACGCTGGCCTCTTACGGACATTTTTCTGATATGAGAAGAAATGCCTTTTGGCTTCCGCGGCAACGGAAGTGTTCGGAGCGAGATATAATACTGACGAAAAATCATTGCCAGGGCACAGAGAAACGATCTCTTTGAAAATTGTTTCCTTTTTGTTCTTTACGCCAAAAGGCGCTATGAAAAGCGTTCCGTCTTTCACTTGAGTGTCCCGATCAATCTTTCTTTCATTCGTATTTTAGTTGAAACGCAACTTTTAAAAACCACTGAGTCACTGAGACACGGAGAAAAAAATAAATAAACATAGAGATTCTATTCTTGTCTTCCTCCGTGCCTCCGTGTCTCTGTGGTTATTTTAATGTTCTCCAACTTTTTTACAAATGAACCAATCTCACTACTGTCCGGTTAAGAATCGAATAGATTCAACTGGTTTTGATTTTCGGTTATATTGAAACCATAATTGGAATACTGAACTATTTGTTGTAAAGGCATTTTTTCGAAAAGAGTAACTGACAGAATCTGTAATAAAGTA